>NZ_JBFTIL010000017.1:0-111293 GCF_056394745.1 Paenarthrobacter sp. 10N417 | reverse complement strand
CTCCTGATGAACACCACACCGGTGACACTAGAACAAAACCCCTTAGTGCGTGAAAAAGCAGCATTCCGCCAACATCACCGCAGGTCAGAGCCTCGACCCACCCCGAAGCCGCGAGCCGTGAGCCAAGTCAGGTCCGATGCCTTAAAGCTGAAGGGCTCGTGGCCCTGGTGCGAGGATGTTCTCTAAGCCTTGATCAAGAGTCAGGAGCCATGAGTCTTGTTCGGTGCCAACCTTCCGCAGCCCGCTGCTGCGAACGACGTTTCATTGGCCCGCTTATCGCGTGGCCCGCACCGAGATCCCCAACGTCGAATAGCCTCTGGTCGGTGCCTAGGCCACCGTTGGGGCCCTGGTTGCCGAACCGATTGGCTTGGTCGAGGCCCAGCGCCGGTTCCACTGTAATCAGTACCTGTGCCACACAAGACCTCCACCGAGGTCCCACGGCGGGCACGGTCCGCACACTGACTAGGTGACACCCTGGCGGCCGAAGTACTACGGCCGAGGTGCCCCGCAGCAGCGCCTTCCTCGTTCGGCGTCTTGTGGTGGCTGGAGCAGCCTTCTTGGATTTCACAGCTAACTGTGCCTCACACCGATGCACTTTCCCCGGGGGAGGCCGGGTATTTGATGAACACCCCTCTCGGAAAATTTGGTTCCTGCTCGAACCGGCCGTCGATGCTTCGCAAGGCTACGAACCGTGGATGGCCACCATTGTCATCTCGACTTGCCAGCTTGTGAGGGTCCTGGTCGGCCGCGACCGCGAGGCATCGGAGGCTGGCTGCTCGCTGGACCATTGAGTGTTGCACCCGCCAGAACACCCGTCATGGCAGCATAATCATTCTGTACCAATCCTAGGTCACGACCGGCGGCGTTTTGCGGAAGAAGCAGCTATCGCTGGCACTCCACCTAAACCGCCAGACTGGCTGTAGTAGGTGTACGAATATGCGTCCGGACCCTTGATTGGCAACCTATTAAGCACAATGCCCAAGATATTAGAACTAACCATCTCAAGAGCACTCAAAGACTTTTCCAAGTCCTGCTGACGCAACTTTTGCGACCCAACGACCACGACGACGCCACCAACGTTCTGTGAAAGAACGGCTGCGTCCGTGACCGGTAGGAGCGGTGGCGCATCCACAATGACAGTGTCAAATGTCTGCTCCAGGCGATCTATGAGGTTCTTCATTTCAGTGGATCCCAACAGTTCGCTTGGATTGGGCGGAATCTGCCCAGAAGTCAGAACATATAGATTATCGTCACCCCAGTGCTGAAGCAGATCGTTAACGTCTGCTGCACCTACGAGAGCAGTCGTCAGCCCTGCGTTTCGATCCAGGGCCAGATAGTCGTTCACCATTGGTCTCCGGAGATCCGCGTCGACAAGGCAGACCGTCTGGCCAGCCTGGGCCAATGCAATTGCCAAGTTCGTGGCTGTTGTGCTCTTCCCCTCACCGGGAAGAGACGAGGTCACAAGGACTGAGCGAGCTTGGCCCGTCACATTAGCGAACTGAAGGTTTGTGCGCAGCTGGCGGAATGACTCCGCCCTAGGACTCTGAGGAGCTGCCTGAGTAAGCAACGGTTTTTTAGCGGCATCTTGGTCAAACGCAATGCCGCCCAGAAGCGGCGCATTGGTTATACGGCGAACGTCAGCTTCTCCCCGGATGCGATTATCCATCGTTGAGCGCAATACGGCTGCGCCTATTCCCACCGCTAGACCACCCACGAGGCCAACCAGAAGGCTTAACTTCGTATTCGGAGCTGAAGGTTCGGCTGGTGCTGTTGCTGGCATTATGATCGAAAGGTTCACAGGAGATGTACCGCCCCCCTTTGGTTTTTCCAAGGTGTCAACGGCTTTGACTAGACTGTTTGCGATAGCCTCCGCGATCGCTGCAGCCTGTATCGGCGAGCTGTCCTCGACAGCAATCGTTATTAAAACGGTGTTAAGGTCGGTCGTCGCTGTAACATTTCGAGACAGCTCCTCGGAAGTGATATTCAGACCCAACGCATCAATAGCTGGTTGAAGAACTACAGGCGAATTCACTGTCTTAACGTATGACTGGACGCGAGCCTGTCCAAAGGTGTTTCCCTGCTGCAATTCCTGCACCGATCCAGAACTCTGGATCGCTACAAAGAGTTGGGTTTCTGACGTATAAGTTGGCGTGCTCAGAACGGCAACGCCGCCACCGGCTACAATCCCCAATAGCGTCACGGCGCTGATCAAAATCCAACTCCGGCGAAAGATGTGTAAATAGTCACGCAAGTCCAACGGGATCCCCCTGAGTCAATCGCGGCCGGCAACCTAAGGCCTACGCCCAAGGATTCTGGTTTCTTGTCCATAATTCTACTTGCGAAGTGCTGCAACTTGGACCTAGATGTCGCCAAGGGACCGGTGTAACGCCGGACCTGAGTGCGTTCATGTGACGCACTGATTCCCGAGACAGACCAAGCTGTTTCAGCCAGGATTGAATGTCCTTCACCCAAGCATCCTCGCTCCAAGGCCAGAAAAAATGCATGTGGACCTCTACCGTCTCCGCCCAGCAATCCCAAGTGTGTCTCTCGTTCAACCAAACATCTTCGTCAAACCATCATCAGGCCCAAGATTGGCAGCCTGTGAAAGATCCTTCAGCAGTGCCTCATAGGCATGGAAAACAGGTTCCCAACCATATGCCCGTGCCCGAAGCCGACACGCCTCGCCTAATTCAGCCAGCCTCGTTGGCGAGCATTCAACCGCCCAGTAATCGATGGCATCACGCAAACTCTCTGGGGTTGGCTCACAGATGAGCCGCGACGAAAGCTCCCTGACAAGTTCAGGGGAAGCCCCTGCGGAGGTAACAACTGGTACAACGCCACGGGCCATCGCCTCGACCGTCGCCAGCCCAAACCCCTCAAGCGCACGCGTTGGCAAAACCGACAGCGATGCGTCGTCCAACAGGCTTGCCCTCTTCTCCTCCGAAACACGACCGTGGAAAACAGTACTTTCGCCCAAACCGAGCTCGTCTGCCTGCGTACGTAGTGCCGTCAGCTGCGAACCGGTACCGACGATATCCAAGATCCACCCTTCCTGCCTAGCGGACGAGGCCGCGAAAGCTTGGAGAAGGATGTCGATCCCCATCCGCCACTCCAATCTGCGTAAAACAACAATCCGCCGACGGCCTTCAGACGAGGTGTGTCGCGCTGGTAGGGATGCCACTTCAGGGATTCTCGTGCCCCCAGGAATCATGACCAAGCGTCGCGGCGAGTGTCTGGGATGCAAATCTCTTAGCAAACCCCGAGAAAACTCGCTAAGAACAACTACTGCGTCAGCGGAAGTAATACACCTACGCTCCAGGTAGAAGAGTGTTTCTGCCTTGATCCTCGTCACTGCTGACACGCTGCCTCGAGATGCTGCCTCGACAAGTAGCTCATGTGCTGCGCTTGCATGAAATACGTAGATTTGCGGCTTTCTACTTCTCCTGGGCATAAAAGCAGCACCTATAACGGCTGTATGAAATATGGCATAATCTGCTTTGAGTTTGACTCGCCCGAAGGAAAGAATGCCACAGATCAAAAGAGCTGCGCCACGAAGTCGGCTTGGCACTCTGTGCGTGACATCGTGAACGCTAAATGCAGCCCCTACCTCGGCGAACACTTCTTGTAAACCGGCACGGCGCCATTCACGAGTCCACAATGCGCCCTCGTGCCCCTGCTTACCGGCTTCAACAGCCAGCTCGGTGGCGTAGCGTTGCAATCCTCCAGTCCAATCAGGATAGAATGCATCACTAAAAAAATTAAATCTAGGCACCGGCCACTCCTCCCACTAAAAGTCCTAACACGAGCGTACTAGTGACCAGCGCGATCGCATGCGCTGTTTGATTCCACTTCCTGCCTAGATAAAGGCATTGAACTAGCTGGGTGACGACAGTTGAAACAGCAATACCAGCGACGCCAAAGAAAGCAACGAATCCAAAGTTTCCAATCAAGTTCACTCCAAGAAGGAGACATGCAAGAAAGAGCATTTCACGTACACTTGCCCGTCTGTTCCAGACGCGAATCCACACTTGGTTTAGCAAAGCAACGGGTAGAGCAAGGGCAAAAATTACCAAAAGTTTGGCAATGGAGGCGCCGCTTCCATTGTCATAATCGCCTCTCATATCGATGTACCAACTAGCCGGCAGAGCAGAAATCGCAAGACCAGCTGCACACAAGATACCCAAAACAAGGGGGAACTTGATTCCCGCTCGAGAAGTCGACGTAAATGAGCGGGCGACCGCGGCGTTGCCCAAAGCCAAACCCAAAGTTCCAGTGATTGCAGAAAAGGCGATTGTACTCAGATTCAGCAGAACCAAACTCGAATTACCAAGGCCTGACGCGAAGAGTCGATCAATAATCGGCGACGCAATGTTTGCACCAGAAACCGCAACGATCGCGATACCGTCAATTAGAGTACTGCGTCGGATTCCAAAATGCGGCCTAGGGCCCGTACGGAATGCGAAATGGAAGACAATCGCTGCCATCAGGATGGCACCGGCGAGATTACCGCACGAAGCACCTTGAGTTAGTTGTGGCCAAGGAAGTGCTATAACAAACATGGCAACAACTGGCTGCAGAGCCGCAGCGACCATCCCAACTGCCACGCGGCCTTCCCGAATCAGCCGACCGTTCGCGACACCATAGGCTGCAAACAATGGCAACATCGAAGCGAGACAAAAAACGCTTAGAGGGTCCTTTTGATGTGTATTGAAAAACAGGATATATAATGCCGAGGCGCCGAGACAAATAGTGGACGCCAACAAAACGACGGGCATCACGTGTTTACCCCGTCCGCCATCGCGGATCATCAATGCAGATGCAACCCCAGAGAGCAGGCCCCCGAGAGCTAGGAATACAGTGGAGGCCATCACATATTCCGACAATTGATCTGTCGGTCCAAGCTCATGTGCCAGCCACAGCTCTCTAGCTGCGGAGAAAGCACGCCCAATGGCAAGCGCAGCTCCCCCGATGAAGACTGTACGCATACCGCTCACAGGCGCAGAGCTCTCCCGCTGGGACTATTTTCGGTATCGGGCACGAGGCCTCCTGAGCCTAGCGGTGATTCCGGCGGTGAAAGAACCAGTAGCAGAAACAGTGGGGTTATTATCCATGCTCCAAATAGTCCGTTCCAGAAGAACAGACTTACGACTAGCGCAAACAGAGCTTGAACGGTCGCGCTGAACCTGTGCCTAATCGTATAAGCTCCGACAAGAAGTAATGAAAGTCCGATCATTATTGCACCACAATCAGCAGCCATTGCTAACCAGGTCGACTCGATACCGAAGCGGGAGCCTCCAGCAACTGGACTGAGCATTCGTTTGTCGATAAGGGCCGATCCGATAGGATTTCCGCCAGCAGGATGGAGCCCGATCCAGTTCCAAACAAAATCGGTGGTAAAGGCGCGATCAGGATCGGAATTTCGTAAATCGCTGAAGACCGCAAAACGACGAAAAATGCCACCGAATGCGTGATCGGCAGCTGTTTGCAGCCCGACTAAGACTCCAATAATGACACCAGTGGTCATCGCCAACTGCCTGAGTCCTCCCGATACAGCAAATAGCAAGGCGCCCAACACTAGTCCAATAATTGCACTCTTGGATCCGGTCAGGACAATTGCCAAGACAATCAAGAGGCGACCAATCATGCTGTGCATATTTGTCTTCGGAGGCAGGAAGAAGGCAACCATTAGTACCGAGCTGGTAAACAATGGATTTCCAGTTATTCCCAAAGACCTACCGCTGCGCATATACTCCTGGACAGAAATATTTGACTGGATCAGCTGATTGGACGAGAAGCCCGTGATCGCCTCAATGATCACGAGCACCGCCATTAGAACCCCCAGGTAAAACATGTGCCGGCGAACCAAGTCAGCATTCGGGGGTACTAGCGTTAATGACATGGCAAGGGGAAGATAACTAAATATCCACGTCATTAAGCTAGGTTCGGCGACTCCAAAAAAAACACCGGAAAGAAGATAGCTCGCCGGCAACAAAAACACGGCTGTAGTCGCAAGTTTTGATGAGCTAGCAATGTCAACACGTCGAGCGGTTGCTAACCGCATCAGTGCAGCCCAAAGCCAAGGGTTCAGGAGTATGTTAGCGCTGACTCCAGGCAAGAACTGCCAAGGAATGACGAGCAGCCAAATGAGCGACGCGTCGCGCCCTAATCGGACAAGCACAAACACAAGCACCGCGCCGGCAATGGCTGCCAACGCTAGGGACGGCCGAAATCCCGCGAGTGCTCCGAGGGCAATACTCATTGCAGCAGCCAGGAGCGCGATCATCAACAATACGGATGAAGAATTCGAACCCATGCCCACCGGCGCAAACCGCCCCCGTGCAGCGATAGCCATCTTTGCTGAGATACTAGATGTCGTCACGTGCAAGTCTCAGGGCTTTGGCTGCCACAGCAACCTCCCCTACCTTCATGTCGTCGACGACTACGGCATTAGCTCCGACGGTCGATCCATCACCTATCGTGATTGGCCCCAGTATCTTTGCGCCAGGGAATATTCTGACATTGTTGCCGATTTTAGGAACGGGATAGTGGCCGCCTCGACCACCGATTACAACACCTGGAGACAGTATACAATTGTCTCCTATGACAACGCGCGGATGAATGACGATCCCGGAACCGCCGTATGCGACTTTACAATCAGCTCCAATTTGGCAGCTTGCCGGAATATATGAACCAAGAATTACCTGGCCAACAACAGTCATGATCTTGGGCAGGAACGGCACGCTGTTCCTGTGTAGGAAATTTCCTACTCTATAAAAAAACAATGACATTTCAGTTCGCTCTTCTTCGATCCCAGTACGCGCGAGACACAATCGTAATGAATTGGAGATTACCAATCATGTATCTTTTGAACATTCGTCGCGGCTCCTGCAGGAGGCGGAAGAACCACTCCAATCCGAGTCTCTGCATCATGAGAGGAGCACGCTTAGAAACACCAGCAACGACGTCAAAGGATCCTCCAACACCGACGGCGAGGTTAACGCCGAGTTCCGGAAGATTGCTGGACAGAAAAATTTCCTTATTTGGCGACGGAATTGCGACGAATATAACATTGGCACCACTGGCCTTTATCCCTCGAACTAAGTCCGAATCAGACATATGGGAGCGCCAGTAACCGTCATGGAAGCCGACAATGTTGGCTCCCCGTCTGGTGAATTCGGCGGAAACACGAGAGACAACGTCAGCTTTCGCACCGAGGAGATATATGGAGAAGTCCCATTGTGCCGAAGCGTCGACTAAGGCATTCATAAAGTCAATTCCGGCCACGCGTTCAGGCAATGGATCCTCTAGGATCTTACTGGCCCAAACCACTGCCTGACCGTCTGCGTTTACCATAGAACAGGCGTTGATTGCAGCGCGCAAAGTTTCGTCATTCTGCGCCGAAACCACCTTTGCAGCATTTACAACGACATGTTGGTGTGTTCCGCCACTCTTGATTAGCGTGATTGCCCTCTCAACTGACTCCGCCATGGTTAGACGGTCGATGTGAAGGCCGAGAAAGTTGGCACGGGAGGGTAGGCCCTGGTGAGGATTTTCCATCAACGGTTGATCCATTTCGTTAGCGCATGAGCTGCGTGAGCTTGGTTCCAACGCATGAAAACCGGTCCACTCGGCCGGTTTCTAAACGCCCCGTCTACACCTTGGAATTTCCTCAACATCGACACAGCCTCATATCGATTGCCGATACGCTCCGCGCTGATCCCGAGCGACGCTAACGCGCTGACTGCAGTCGCCACGTTATGGATGTCACTTGAGGCGGCCTGACTTGAGGCAAAGTAGAGAGGCTCACCCGAAGGGAGAAAAAGGTTTTCCAGCCAGTAATCGATGCCAAGTTGAATAACATCGCTACCTACAAGCTCTTGCGTTTGCAAATAGTTCAAGCTCTCGAGAACATATGCGGTGTGAAAGTTATCTACCCAGCCAAGATCTTTTCCAAGTCCGTAAGACCAGGAACCATCTGGCCGTTGCGCGTTCACAGTTACCTCGACTGCTGCCCGTACATCGGAGGTATCCCCCGCCAGTCGCATGACAGACTCCGCCGCTAGAAGATTACCATTGTGAATCAGGCGATCGGACATTTCCGTATAGGCAAAGTAGCCATCCCCCCTGCGGAGGGATAGAAGCCACTTCTTTGTCGCATCTGAAACTTCATGGACGCGATTCAGAGAACAAAGGGCACGTATAGCAAACGAAGTCGCTATGACATTTGGTGAACCCGCAGGGTAGTGCGCCCATCGAGTCTGAACGTCGAACTCGTAGCCCCAAGGCCCGCCCCTCGCCGATAGAAGCAAATCATCGGCGAGCTTGTGAGCTAGCTCATATTCGCCGAGATTCGCTGCCGCCATTGAAAATAACGCCAGCGACTTGCTCATTCGCACGTTGGGTATTCCGAGGATCTGACGAGTGAGCTCCCCTTGTCGCTTAATAAGCTGAACCCACACCTGACGGGTGATCCGCGAGGGCAACACACGCGCAACCGGAGAGAGAAGTCCGTCATATGGGTCCCTTCCCGAAAAGTCTCGGGAAGCTGCGTAACAGAGCGCTTTCTCTGCGGCAGCTCGGTGCGGAATCATTCCCGTCTGGTTCATGGAGGTCTTATCCTTTCAAGCAAGCTTCGTAAACGTCGTCTAGACGGTCACGATAGGCAGTCATGGAGTAGCCAGACTCCCATTTGAGGCGGGCAGCGGTTCCGATCCTCTTTGTTAATGCGGGATCAGAAATGAGGGTAAGTAGGGCGGCGCGGATGGAAGTCGGGTTTCCAACCTCCACGAGAACTGCATTTTCGCCGTCAGTTACTACATCAGATATTGACCCTACGTCGGTGACGATGGGGGCTAGGCCCCACGCCATTGCATCCAGGAGCGAAAGAGGAAGCCCTTCTGCGTGAGAAGGCAACACAAATATAGAACTTGCCTTAAGCACGTCCTGCAGTTCAATCTGAGACAACCAACCCACGGTCTTCACGGCGGGAGGTACGTCCCGCAGCATCGCCAGCAATTCATCATCGACAACATCGCCGGCCAGGGTCAACGACCAACTCGGCTTTGCTGGCATACCACGGACCGCATCCAGCAATTCAGGAACACCCTTGCGTTTGCCCAAGCGGCCGGTGAACAGTATGTTGCTTTCCAGCCCACTCCGATTCGGTAATGCCGCGGGGCCAGGAACAGCGTTTGGCAATATGACGGAAACCTCCTGATCGCATTCGAGGGTGCGAACAACGAATTGCTTCCAATCGTGACCTAATACCAAGACGCGGGCCGCTTGAGTCATCATCTTTCGGCAAAGAACCTGTACGGACTTGGAAGATTTGTCGTAGAATTCCCGGAACTCCGAACCATGAAGATGCACGAGGTAAGGCTTTCTGGTCACCCGGAGCGCCCACGAGAGAATTATTTTGCGATAACAGCTGCCTCTCGACGAGAGGTTGATATGGGCAGCATCATAGGTTCCTCGTTGAGCTAGGATCCATGCTATCGCCCGGATGAAGGACCAGCCCCGCCATTTCCCAGTTGATCCGGGATCAAGAAAAGTGAGTCTCGAACGCTTTGACTCTGTGCCCGACAGATGGGTCATCATCGTACCGATGCCCCCGGAAGTTCCAGGGAAAGGACCAAGCACGAGGACCCTTATAACTGCTGCGGCAGCATCGTCGTTTGCGCCTATATATCCTCTGTTCACGAATCGGTCCGTCGATGTAGAGGTAGCAAGATGAATTTTGTCAAGTGATGACTCTGCATAGATTACCTGTTTCTGGCTCCCACTACTTCTATCTCACCGAGTTTCGACGAGCTATCCATCAATGAACGTAGACGTGAATTTCAGACGCAACAAACGCCTACGTCCACTTCATACAAGCTATCAGTGGATGGTTACGACAGTTCGTAGAGCCGTCCGCAGTCATGCACATAACGAAATCGCCTGAGAACTCTCAAGGATCCTTCGATGCGGCCTAAAGGACGCCCCGGCGGAATCTCGTGCTAGCGACTCTCGGGAGTGCGCACGACTCTAAACATTCGGATTCCCTATCGCAAGTACCCAGTCCGTCCAGTCGTAAGTTTAGAGCACGGACAGACCATCCAAAGCGCCACCGGGCATGCCTGATACGAACCACACACTTGCCGGTCCAAACGAGGTGTCCTGTAGGCTACGCAGGGGCTGCGTGCCCGATTCATCTAAGTCATGGGGAAGAAAATTGGGGACGGAGTCAAATTGGCGGTCACGCGTGTCACGCCTATTGGGTGTCGTGGACGCGTTCGTGATCACTTGGGCGGTAACCGGCGCGTACGTAATTCGGTTCGGACTGGACCCAGACGGCTTCGCGCTGACGCAAGATACAAACTACGCGTGGTTTTCAGTTGCGCTGGGTATTGCTTGGTGGTTGATGCTGGGCGCCTGGAGTAGCCGCCAAAGTCGAATCCTTGGCGCCGGGCCTGACGAGTACAAACGGGTGGCTGCTGCGTCTCTATGGCTTTTTGGTCTCATAGCTATCTTTTCATATGTGTTTCGTATAGAGACAGCGCGGGGCTATGTCGGTATTGCCCTGCCAGTTGGACTAGCAGGGATTCTTTCGGCCCGGTGGGTTCTCCGTCAACATCTGAGTGTGGCTCGAAGAAGAGGCCAGTGCATGTCACGTCTCCTGATCCTAGGAGGTCCGAGCGCAGTAGCACATTTAAGTTCATCTCTCCATCGCGTTAGGCATGCTGGCTACCTTCCAGTCGCCGCGTACACGCCAGGTGTGCCAGACCTTACCTCAGTCTCCCAAGAGTCCGGGCTTCCTGTCCTCGGGCATGACTCGGACACGGTGTCCATTCTTCAAGCGGTAACCGGCTGCGATGCAGATACCGTAGCAATTTCGGCGGGCGTTCAGCTCCATCCGCAAGTCATTCGTCACCTTGGCTGGGAGCTGGCAAACAGGAACATAGGGCTGATCATGGCACCTGCACTCACCGATATCGCTGGTCCTCGCATTCACACTCAACAGGTCGCTGGCCTCCCGCTCATCCACGTCACGACGCCGTCACTTGAAGCTGGACAGCGGATCGCCAAGAGGCTCTTCGATGTGCTGGTTTCAACAACACTGATCGCAATACTGAGCCCCCTGCTTGCCTTTCTAGCCCTCCTTGTCAGACTTGACAGTCGGGGTCCTTCCCTGTTCCGTCAGGAGAGAGTCGGAGTCAGAGGCAATAGCTTTGAAATGCTCAAGTTCCGATCCATGGTTCACAACGCAGAAGTGCAACTGCCTGACTTGGTCGAACGCAGTGAAGGAAACGGTGTGTTGTTCAAGATGAGAAACGATCCTCGCGTCACCCGACTCGGACGTATTCTACGCCGATACAGCTTGGACGAATTGCCCCAGCTATTCAACGTATTGGGGGGAACAATGAGTCTCGTTGGACCCCGGCCTCCGCTACCCAGCGAAGTAGCAAAATATGAACAGGATGTTCGCCGGAGACTGCTTGTCAAACCCGGCGTGACAGGTCTTTGGCAGGTCAGCGGCCGATCTAATTTGTCGTGGCAGGACTCCGTTCGACTAGACCTCTATTACGTAGAGAACTGGTCGTTGATAGGAGACCTTGTAATCTTGCTTCGCACTGTGCGCGCGGTGTTCGGCAGCAGCGGTGCTTACTAGACGGGACTCATTCCATGACTTCAAAAGTTCCCCCCAAAAGGTCACGAACTCGATCCAGTGCAGTCCATACAGGCATTGATGCCGCTCGGCAAGAACCGGCATTACAAACCCGCGCTACGAAACGTCGTGCCCGCATGCTCACGGCCATTCTTGTTCTAGGGCTCATAGCGGGAGGCGCGGCGATTTGGCTAAGTGTCAGGGCTTCTTCGATAAATACGGAACTGCAAGCAGCTACCCATCTGATACCTGAACTAAAAGCAAGCGTTATCGAACATCGAACCGACGACGTTTCCGCCATTATGGACCAGCTTAGGGAGCACACAGGCAACGCCCGAGATGCCGCTTCTGACCCGCTTTGGTCTGTTGCTTCTGCACTTCCATGGTTGGGTAAAAACTTTTCGGCTACTTCAGAAATCGTCCAGTCAGCCGACGAAGTCGTATCTCTCGGGATCGCCCCGCTGGTTGATCTCTACAGCACCTTAGGTTGGGACAAGCTAATTCCCGGCAGTGCAGGTGTTGATCTCGGGGCTCTGCAGAATGCCGGGCCGGCGGTCTCATCGGCGGCGCAAGCCGTCGAAGTCTCTACTGAAAGACTCGAAAGGCTGGATGCTGGCAGCCTTTTGCCACAAATCGCCGAACCCCTTCAGCAGGCACGAGCGGAACTCCGTTCGCTGACAAGAACCCTAGACACTGCTTCCGACGCGGCAAAGATCGCTCCTAGTATGCTCGGTGCGCAGATCCCACGCCGATATCTGTTACTAATGCAGAACAACGCCGAGTCCCGAGCGACCGGAGGCATTCCAGGCGCTCTAGCCGTTCTTACTGTCGATAAGGGTAGGTTGAATCTGGAATCGCAGAGCAGCGCCGGCGCCTTAGGCGTCTTCACACCCCCCCTGTCAACAGATCCAGAACAGGTAGCCATATACTCTCCCCGACTAGGCAAGTTCATGCAGGACGTCAATCTAACACCCGATTTTCCGACGAGCGCCAAAACCGCGCAGGCAATGTGGAAGGAACGCACAGGAGAACGATTGGATGGGGTCCTCTCCGTAGATCCCATAGCACTCAGCTTTATCCTAGAAGCCACCGGGCCGGTCACAATCACAGATCCAGTTACCAGACAAATAGGGAGTGGTCTACCCAATGAACTCTCGGGCGAAAATGTTGTAAGAACGTTGTTGTCAGACGCCTACGGGAAAATCACTGAGAGCGGTCTTCAAGACGTCTACTTTGCAGGGGCGGCCAAGGAGATATTTGATGCCCTTTCGTCCGATGCTGCTGATCCGAAAAAACTGATAGAAGCGATTTCGAGGGGCGTAGAGGAGCGGAGGATACTCTTATGGTCCAGCGCCGCCGAAGAAGAGGACACGATTGGGCGGTACCCACTCAGTGGCAAAGTCTCGGGCTCCTCTGTATCACCAGCTGAGTTTGGTGTCTACTTTAACGACGGCACCGGCGCAAAAATGGACTACTGGATGAAGCGAACTGTGCAAGTGGTCAAAGACTGCTCCCGGAGTGGCTACCGTGAAGTCACTGTCCGCGTGACTAGTACCAACATGGCCCCAACAGACGCTGCGAGCTCTCTGCCGGCATATGTCACCGGCGGTGGGTTGTACGGCGTCCCGGCCGGATCCGTGCAAACGAACGTCGTTGCCTATGGTCCGGCTCAGTCTAATATTGACACGGTTGTCAAAGACGGCGAAAAAATCCCGTTCGCAGCGCAGCGCCACGATCAGAGGGCTGTTGGAACAACCACCGAGCGAGTCGCCCCAGGACAGAGCACCACCGTTGACTTCAATTTCGGTCACATCGTCCAGCACGCCGATCCTGCAATAGTTGTCACGCCCACAACCCAACCGGCCAAGGATGTGGTTCTTGCAGCACAAATGACCCCTTGTGAATAGAACAAGCTGAGTTCGTTAATCTTTTGTAACGGGTTTGGATTTTCTTTGCTGTGACTAGCGCTGAAATGGTAAGTTCTATCTGGGCAACACATGAGATTTCGCCTAAGGGTCGCTCAGGGCCTCGGAAATCTCCATCACACACGTGGTAACCAAATCGGGTCTCAGGGGGACACACATGAAGAAATCTCTTGCAGCGCTTACGCTCGCAGGCTCCATCGCACTTGTCGGCGCAGTTCCAGCCGTCGCAACCAACTACCCAGCACCGAACTCTGGCGTTGCAGTTTCCGACGCATCGGTGGCACCGGGCGAAGCATTTACTTTTAGCGGCACAGGTTTTACTCCCGGTGAAGGCATTACCATCACCGTCACGCCGACAGGCACTCCGGCAGCTAGCGGCGGTAGCGTTTCCGCCGGCAGCCTTTCCGTCTCAGGCCGCATTCCGCTGGCGCCCTCAACACTGGGTGCTGTAGCTGACGCAAACGGAGCCTTCGCAGCTCCTGTTGCAATCGACACTCCTGGGGCATACGCCCTGACTGCTACTGGCAACACGTCGGGCCACACGGTTGGTCCCGTCACCGTGGTAGTCGGAGGCACCGCCCTTTCCAACACGGGCGGCAACTCCGGCACCGGAACGGGTCTGGCCAACACTGGCGGCGTTCCCCTCGCAAACACTGGCGCTGACTCCAGCCTGATCCTGTGGTCCATCGTGGGCGCAGGCGCGCTTGCCGCCGGTACCGCATCCGTGGTGGTCGCCCGCCGCCGCGCCAAGAACACTGAGGCTGCTGCCTAAGGCACCACGCTTCTAACCCAGGATGGCTTGTCGACGAAGATTGTTTCGTCGACAAGCCACCCTTTTCTTTTTTCGCGTTCCTGATCCGAGACCTTCTGTGGTATTCATATGATCATGGGGCGACATTGGCGTAGGCGACGGTGGCATTTCGAGCTACGTTTGCCTGCATACCGGATACCGGCACTGCCGCAGGAATTTCCCCAATATGTTCTCCTGGCACTGCTGGCAGTTGCCGCCGCGAGCGTCAGCGCTTGGGCACTAATCCGAACTTCCTGAGGTCCAATTGAAAAATACACTCCCCTCTCGAATAGCGTTAGTCGCCTATTTGGGGGGCTTAGCTGTTGTTGGTTTTTGGCCATCTCCAGTAGACCAACCCATCCAAGGAACACTCGGGACGTTGCTGAAGTTCCTCCACGGGCATGGCGTACCGTCCTGGTTCAACTACCAGGTAGTGGAATCCTCGGCGAACGTAGTCATGTTCATTCCCCTCGGAATCCTTGCCGCTATGGCCTTGCCAAAGCGAACCTGGTGGTTCATCGCTGGGTTTGGAATCATAGTTTCCACCTGCATGGAGCTTGGGCAATTACTGTTCATTACAGCTCGCTTTTCAAGCGTAGTTGATGTTGTCATGAACACGCTTGGGACTGTCATTGGCATCGCAGCAGTGCGGTTGATGGCCCGGACTCGGCCAGTAAAGTTCACCTAGTCCCAAGGCAATTCCTAACCGATGAAGCCCTTCATCCACGTCTTCAGATCCTCGCCGAATTCAGGGCGCTCGGAGGCCAGAGTGATCACGGCCTTCAGGTAGCTGAGCTTGTCGCCTGTATCGTAGCGGCGGCCGCGAAAGACTACGCCATAAACACCTGAGCCATCGCCCTCCCCTGCGGCGAGGGGTTTGCAGGGCGTCAGTCAGCTGAATCTCTCCGCCACGGCCGGGCCCAGTGTTCTCCAAGACGTCGAAGACAGCCGGGTGGAGGACATAGCGCCCAATAATTGTCAGGTTTGACGGCGCATCTTCCACTTTGGGCTTCTCAACCAAGCTATTGACGCGGACATAGCCGTCACCGTCAATGGAAGAGATGTCGGCACAGCCGTAGGCGCTGATCTGTGATGGCTCCACCTCGATCAGAGCGACGACCGAGCCGCCAGTCTTCTGCTGAACTTCCATCATTGTGGTCAGGAGTTCGTCGCGTTCATCGATAAGGTCATCTCCCAGCAAAACCGCAAATGGTTCATCACCCACATGCTGGCGAGCACAAAGTACTGCATGGCCCAAGCCTTTTGGTTCCCCCTGGCGAACGTAGTGGATAGGCCCAAGCGCCGATGCGTGCTGGACCGCGTCCAAACGCGCTTGGTCGCCCTTCAGCTCCAAGGACCGTTCAAGTGCCGGAGTCCTGTCGAAATGGTCTTCCAGCGCCCGCTTGCTTTGGCCCGTGATCATGAGGACGTCAGTTAGGCCTGCGTTTACGGCTTCCTCGACCACGTACTGGATAGCCGGTGCGTCCACAACCGGCAGCATCTCCTTCGGCATTGCCTTAGTGGCGGGCAAGAAACGCGTACCCAGTCCAGCAGCCGGAATTACAGCTTTGCGCACAATTTCCCCCCGTGTAGTCATGAGCAAACTCTATAAAACCTTGCGGGAGTTACGAAATTTGATATACGAATATTAGTTAATTGCTTTCAGGGTGTCTACCTTTTGATTCAGAAGCAGCTTCAACTTCATGGGCAATGCAAGGGCAGGTGCTTTCCGGTTTCCTGGGAAGCACCTGCCCCTGTAAAGCCGTGTTACTTGCTGAAACCTAAGCCTTTGCTTTGGCCCGACGAATCAGCGCTGCCGATGCTGCGCTGGCAGCCAGGGCGCCTCCGCCAACCAGCGACCACAGGACCAGGCTGGAATCGGCATCGGTATTGGCCTGGCCGGTTGCGCCCACGGCTGTAACGCTGGAAGCACCAGTGAATCCGGAAGCCCCCTTGCCGCCCCCGTTGTTGCCTCCGCCTTTGCCGGCGTTAACAGTGATGGCTGCCCAGCGCGTGTTGCCGGACGTGGCGCCGACGGCGCTGATGGTGTACCTACCACTATCCGCGAAGGTAATGGAGGTGGAGAAAGCGCCGGTGCCGTCAGCAATAGCGCTGAAGCTGGACGGAGCGGGCCGTTCGCCGTCCGAATTCTTCTTGCCGCCGGTCCGTTGGAACGAAACGTTGATGGTTTCGCCGGGGATGTAGCCAGTGCCGGCGAAAGTGATGGATTCGCCGGCAGCTATGGTGCCGTCGGAAACGGTGCCCTGCTCGTTGCCCGGCGCCGGGTAGGTGGTGGCCACGGCCGGAGCGGTGCCAGTCAGTGCGATTATTCCTGCGAGTGCAAGCGCTGCAATAGACTTCTTCAAATTGTCCCCCCTGAGACGAATTACGATATTCATGTGATGTAGCGGATGCAGATCCCCCATGGAATAGCGTTCCGAAATCCCAGCTGTCTATCCTGGGACGACGATATCATTCACGGCTTGCTCACAGCAGGGCTACTTCACAGTAGTTACAAAGGGTTAACCTACGGTCTATCTGATCGACGCACAGTCATGAAGTCATGCAGCGTGCGATTTATCGACTATTTTTGACACCATACTTGCGGCAAATGACAAGCCCATGAGCGGATCTGACGGCTAATCGGTCAGGGGCTCAGTGCCTCAGCGCGTTCCATCGCGGCCTGAGCGGCTCCGGCGTCGCCCGTACGCTGGTAAATCGCCGAGAGAATGCGCCAAGGTGTGTCCAGCGTCGGATCGAGTGAGGCTGCCCTTTGAAGGTCATCAATGCTCTCGGAGGTGCGTCCAAGTCCGAAATTCGCCACACCACGTTGAACAAAGAGACTGGTCGATGAGGGCGCCTCCGCCAGCAACTGGTCCAGCAGTTCCTTTGCGTCGCCCAGTTCGCCGCTGTAGATGTATCCGATGGCAAGCGCAAGACCGGCCTCTTGGGAATGCGGAGTAGCCTCGCGCGCCAGGCGCGCCCATTCAACTGCGTGCTGGGCTGAGAGCTGGTCCCCCGTTGTTGCAGGTCCGGCAAAGGCCTGGGCCGCGAGCAATGCCGTATCGCTGTCCCACGGCCGCAGACTGTGGGACAGCTGAAAGGCCTTGTCGGCACCTTCAGGATCCCCTGTCCGCGCCGCTTGGGCGCCAGAGCTCATTGACCACTCCGCAAGAGTGGCCGGAATCGCCACTGCCAGGCAGGCAAATACAAACACGAGCCCTCCGACGCGCGAAAGCAGGGGGCCGAACCTCGTTATCGATGTGACGGCTGGTGGTATGACAACGGTGGAGGCCACCGGAACGCTGTCCCGCCCCACCAGACCGCCGCACAGCAATGCCACCAACGCGGTGGTGCCGATGGAAGTGAAATGCGTCAGGAGAGCAACCCAGTACGCCACTATGGCAACGCCCGTTATCACCAAGTACCGCTTGAGATCGGGGTCCTGAGCCTCCATTAGACGCTTTCGGACCAACCACACAGCGGTCCCCCCGCACGTCAGAGCGAGTAGAAGCAAGGGAACGCCGCCCGCGGCCAAAGCTTGCAGGATCCAATTGTGCGGAGAGTCGGTGGGGAAAGTATCGCCAACACTTTGGGCCCAGTCATCATTCAGGTACGCAGTCAAAGCGTCGACGAAGCCACTGGGGCCAACCCCGGATAGCGGATGGTCGGATATCAAGGCCAGGCTTCTATCCCACAGGAGCAATCGCCCGTCCACGGTTCCGGCTGTGAGCAGCCGTTCCCTCGTGGCCGGGACGATTAAAACAGCCAGGGCAAACCCCGCAGTAACCGCTCCGGCCCCCAACACAGTTCTGAATCCGGACCATTTTCGGCTTCGCATCCACAGGATGGCGACATACAAGGAAACCATCGCCAACCCGAAAAGAGCTGCTCGCGATCCGGAGAGGATGGCAACGAAGGCACAGGATGCCAGCCCTGCCCGCCGCAGCCACAATTGCCAACCGTCTTCACCGGAAGACTGTGAAGACAGAACACCTACGATGATGAATCCGATAAGCCCCTGATCCGTTGCGTTGCCCAAGGTTGCACCCGGGCGGTCATCCAGGCCGCCGCCCAAAGGGCGCAGGCCTAGGGATTCCATGGCAGATATGGCAAGAAGGGGAAGGGCAACGGCGGCCAACGACAGGCGCAGGACCTTCCATTGCGGAAGAGACCCGCTACCGCCCAGCACCTTGGCGCCCACCAGGAAAATGGCCAAATACAATCCGAGAGTCAGAAGGCCCTCGTACCGGGGCCACCGTCCGACGAGGCTGGGCCAAGGGCTTCCCGACAGCGACATTGCGATCAGGATCCACAACCCAAGGCAAAACACCAGGATCTTCAACAATCGTGGAACCCGGGCCCCCGCCGGCGAAAGAACACCGAAAAGAACGGCCAATATCATTACCGCGATTTTGATCCAGACGAATCTGAAGAGCCCGCCAGGCTGAAACGCCAGAATAGAAAGGGCCGTGAACAGGAGACACAGCCTAGGAAGCCGGGAGGCTGCAACGGAGGTGCGAAGCTGGCTCTTATTTTTGCCCACAGTCTTCCCCAATGTTTTCTTCTCTATTAAGCAAACTGCCCAGTGCCCCAAGAATGCGCCATCTCATTCGACACCTTTGCAGGGCGGAAGGTGCTTAGCTGCATATCCAAACTCCAGAATGGAGCAGCTGCACATCCCTGCCAAAGATTGCCCAGGCCCCGTTGTCATTATTTGACTTCTTAGCAGGATCGTGGTTTTCGTCGCTACACTGAGCCTAAATTACAAGCTTTGGGGCTCAGAGACTTCGTTCACCTCTGGGAGCTGCTTGTGCATATTGGGGGGCCTATGCTGCACTTTGCCAAAAATCTGCGTGTCTGGATTTCCGTCTTACTTGCTGCGGCAGCCGGGATGTTTTTCTTAGGCGCCCTCCAAGCAACTGCTGCCGAAACTTCACTTGCCAGCATTAGCGGTAAGGTCACCGCTCCTACAGGAGTCATTCTCAACAACGTGAGAGTGGAGGTGTATGAAACCAATTCGCCTGACTTCTACGTCGATTCTGTTTCGGTGGCTTCCGATGGCAGCTACAACGTGCCGGGACTCCAACCAGACAGCTACAAACTGAAATTCTCGGCCAACGGCACAGGCGCCCTGGACACGTGGTACACCAACGCTTCCACGTTCGACGACGCCACTGCCGTCACGCTCACCGGCGGTCAGAACCTCCTTGGGGTCAATTCGACGCTCGTCAAGGGCGCCACCATCAGCGGCAAAGTCACCGCGCCAGCCAGCGTCACCCTCAGTGGCGCAAAGGTGGAGGCCTACCCAACCAGCGGGGGCGACCAGTTCGCGGCGTCCGCGTACGTTAGTTCTGACGGTAACTACAAGATCGTCGGCCTTTCTGCTGGCACCTACAAACTCAAGTTCACCGGCTACAACACTGGGGCCTTGGATCAATGGCATAACAACGCCGTGTCCTTCGAAACAGCCACCGCCGTTTCCCTCACCGCCGGGCAGGACGTCACTGGCATCAACGCTACCCTCGTAAAGGGCGCCACAATCAGCGGCAAAGTCTCCGCACCTGCCGGCATCGACATCAATGGCGCAAGCGTTGAGCTCTACAAGGCAAGCTCGGAGAATTCCTTCGTAGGCTCCGCATACGTCAATTCAGACGGCACCTATAAGTTCATTGGGCTGCAAGCCGGCAGCTACAAGCTGAAGTTTGCCGGTGGTGACACAGGCGCGCTGGATCAGTGGCACAGCAACGCGGCTTCTTTCGGTGCCGCGACCGCCGTCGTCATGGCCTCCGGCCAGGACCTTACAGGCATCAATGCCACCCTCATCAAGGGCGCCACCATCGGCGGCAAGATCACGGCACCGGCCGGCGTCAGCCTTCAGAGCACGCGCATCTACGTCTACAAAACCAGCGACCAGTCGTCCTATGTCACCTCTGCGTATGCTGCGACTGATGGAAGCTACAAAATCATTGGACTTCCCGCCGATACCTACAAAGTGGAGTTCGCCGGAAATAACAATGGGGCCTTGGAGCAGTGGTACAACAACACCCCGTCCTTCGAAACCGCCACCCCCGTTGCTCTCACCGCCGGCCAGGATCTTACTGGCGTCAACGCCACCCTGGTCAAGGGCGCTACCATCAGCGGCAAAGTCACAGCACCCGCCGGAGTCACCCTAGCCAACACGTACGTGTACCTCTATAGGGCCGACGACGCCGGCTCGACCGTCGATTACACGTGGGTTGGTTCCGACGGCAGCTACAGTTTCATAGGTCTCCCTGCGGGGTCCTACAAGCTGAACTTCAAGGGTTACAACAGCGGGGCCCTGGATCAGTGGCACAGCAACGCGGCTTCCTTCGACACCGCCACTGCAATTACCCTCACCACCGGTCAGGACCTCACCGGCATCAACGCCACCTTGGAAAAGGGCGCTACCATCAGCGGCAAAATCACAGCTCCCGCTGGAGTAAGTCTCGGCAATATGTACGCCTCTGCCTACAGCGCCAGCTACTCCAGCTCCCCCCTTGAGTCAATCTCGGTCAGTTCTGATGGCAGTTACAAGGTCATCGGGCTTCCAGCGGGCAGCTACAAACTGAGGTTCAGCGGGTACGACACCGGCGCCCTGGACCAGTGGCACAGCAACGCGGCATCCTTCGACACGGCCACTGCAATCACTCTCACCACTGGGCAGGACCTCACCGGCATCAACGCTACTCTGGTCAAGGGTGCCACTATCAGCGGCAAGATCACCGCCCCATCAGGAGTTGATCTGACGAACACGCGGGCAGCGCTGTACAAGACAAGCGATTCTTATTCTCAGGTAGCGTCTGCCTACGCCAGTGCGGACGGCACCTACAAATTCACGGGCTTGGCTGCTGGCAGCTACAAATTGAAATTCTCAGGCTACGGCACGGGAACGCTGGATCAGTGGCATCTAAGGGCGAACTCGTTCGATACTGCCACTGTCATCACCCTCACCGTTGGCCAGGACCTCACCGGTATTAATGCCACCCTCGTCAAGGGCGCCACCGTCAGCGGCAAGATCACAGCACCCGCCGGCATAGACGTCCAGGACACCAGGGTGCTGATCTACAAATCCGACTCCTCCTACCCCACCATGGGCTCCGCATACCCTGCTTCGGATGGCAGCTACAAGATCACCGGGCTTCCGGCCGGTAGCTACAAAGTGAAGTTCGACGGCGATGGCACCGGCGCCCTCGAGCAGTGGCACAGCGGCGCGGCCTCCTTTGAAACCGCGACGGCGGTCACTCTCACCAGCGGTCAAGACCTCACAGGCATCAACGCCACGTTGGCCAAGGGCGCAACGATTAGTGGCAAGGTCACGCCACCGGCCGGACTCAGCCTCGGATATTTGCAGGTCTCCATCTACAGTCCCGACAACAAGTACTCGTATGTGGATTCCACCTACGTTGGTTCCGACGGCAGCTACAAATTCACTGGGCTTCCGGCTGGCAGCTACAAGGTGAACTTCGGCGGTAACGACGCAAGGACCTTGGGCCAGTGGTACAGCAACGCGGCGTCGTTCGAAACCGCCACGGTGGTCTCCGTCACTACCGGCCAGGACCTGGCAGGTATCAACGCCACACTCGTGAAGAGCGCGACTGTCAGCGGAAAAGTCACCGCACCAACCGGCGTCGACCTTGCGAACGCGAGGGTCTATGTGTACAAGTCCGACGACCCGGGATCCTACGTGTCGTACTCGTACGTCGGTTCCGACGGAACTTACAAGGTGACAGGCCTCGTTGCCGGCAGCTACAAAGTGGACTTCGATGGAGACAACACCGGTGCCCTGGAGCAATGGCACAGTAATGCCGCCTCCTTCGACACCGCCACGGGGGTCACTCTGACAACGGGTCAAGACCTGGCAGGCATCAACGCCACCTTGGTGAAGGGCGCCACCATCAGCGGCAAAGTCACCGCACCCGCCGGCGTCAATCTAACCAACACCCAGGCCGAGCTCTATAAGACCGACTCGGCCTACAGCGTAAGCTCGGCCAACATCGGGTCCGACGGAAGCTACAGGTTCAGCGGGCTCACGGCTGGCAGCTACAAAGTGAAGTTCACCGGAAACGAGACGGGGGCATTGGATCAGTGGCACAGCAACGCCGCTTCCTTTGAAACTGCTACCGCTCTCGCCGTGACCACCGGGCAGGACCTCACCGGCATCAACGCCACCTTGGTCAAGGGTGCAACGATCAGCGGGAAAGTCACCGCCCCGGCGGGTGTCAGCCTTTCCACCATCAGGGCCTACGCCTACAAGTCCGACAGCGACTCCTACCCGATCGCGAACTCCGTCCTCAGTTCCAATGGCAGCTTCAAGGTCATTGGGCTGCCGGCTGGCAGCTACAAACTGAATTTCTCCGGTTCCGGCTCCGGAGCGCAGGACCTGTGGCATAGCAACGCGACGTCCTTCGCCACCGCCACGCCCATCACCCTGACTACCAGCCAGGACCTGATCGGAGTCAGTGCCACGCTTGTTAAAGGCGCGACGATCAGCGGCAAAATTACGGCACCGGCCGGAGTCAGCCTGGGCGGTGCCAGCGTCGCCGTCTACAAATCCGACAACTCCTACTCGTCCGTCACGAGCACTTACGTCGGTTCCGACGGCAGCTACAAGCTCATCGGGCTTCCCGCCGGCAGTTACAAAGTGAATTTCGGTGGAAACAACACCGGGGCTTTGGACCAGTGGCACGCAAATGCTACCTCCTTCGCCACGGGCACCGCCGTCACCCTGACCACGGGCCAGGACCTCACTGGCATCAACGCCACCCTCGCCAAGGGCGCCACGATCAGCGGCAAGATCACGGCACCAGCTGGGGTCAATCTGGACAATGCCTACGTTTACGCTTACAAGGCCAATGACTCCAGCTGGTACGTGCAAAATGCATCTATCGGTTCAGATGGCAGCTACAAACTCATTGGCCTGCCGGCCGGAAGCTACAAACTGAGTTTCAGCGGATACAACACCGGGGCTCAGGAGCTCTGGTACAAAACCGGTACTACCTTCGCCACGGGCACGGCCGTGACCGTCACCGCCGGGCAGGACCTCACCGGTGTGAATGCCGCCTTCATCAAGGGCGCCACCATCAGCGGCAAGATCACCGCGCCCGCGGGCATAGTCGTTCAAGATACGAGGGTGGATCTTTACAAGAGTGATTCGGCAAACTCCTTTGTGGATTCCGCATGGGTCGGTTCGGACGGCAGCTACAAGTTCATCGGACTTCCTGCGGGCAGCTACAAGCTGAAATTCGCGGGAAATGGCTCCGGTGCCTTGGACCAGTGGCACGCCAACGCGGCTTCCTTCGCCACCGCCACGACCGTGACGCTGACCACCAGCCAGGACCTCGTCGGCGTCAACGCCACCCTCGCCAAGGGGGCGAGCATCAGCGGCAAAATCGCTGCATCTACCGGAATCAACCCTGCCAACATGTACGTCGAGGTCTACTCAGCCACCAGCGCCAGCTCGTCTCTGGTTTCGACTCGGGTCAACATCGACGGCAGCTACAAAATCGTGGGACTGCCTACAGGCTCCTACAGGGTAAAGCTGGTGGGTTCCAGCAGCGGAGCGACTGACCAGTGGTATGGCGGAGCCTCGTTTGAAACGGCATCATCCTTGGCGCTGACCGCGGGGCTGGAGAAGGCATCTGTCAATTTCACGGCCCAACTCGGCGGTTCAATCGCCGGCAATGTCTCAGGATCCAAGCAAGGATATTCACCAGTCACGGTCCTGGACGGAACCGGCAAACCCGTCAAGCAAGGCTACTCGGATCAGGCCGGCAACTTCAGCGTCGTGGGACTTGCTGCCGGCTCCTACAAGGTGGCGTTCAACCGTTCCAGTGGTTACTCCACTGAGGAAGCCCAGTTCTACCAGAACAAGCCCGAGTCCGTGGGTGTAGGACAGGCCTCCACGCTGACAGTCCAAGCTGGAAAGCCAGTCCTGAACGTCAACGCGGCTCTGACCTCCGGCAGCACCCTCAGCGGATCTGTTCTCGACAGAACAGGAAAGCCTGTGGCCAGTGTTCGTGTGTACGCCTACACAACCAACGGCTCGCTGGTCACGCGCAGTTCCTACACGGACTCAACGGGTAAATACTCGATTCCAGGGCTGAGCACGGGCCAGTATCTGGTCAAGGTCAGTACCGGGAAGCCGGAACTGGGAGACCTGTATTCAGGGAACATGACAACCGAAGCTACGGCAAAGCCCGTGGCCATGGTCAGCGGCAACACGACAACGCTCAACCTCGCCTTCCCAGCCCAAGTGCTGAGTCCGGCTCCGGTGCCGACCATCACTGGAACGGCGAAGGTCGGGTCGACCCTCACCGCAGTACCGGGTGTGTGGGGACCAGCCCCGGTCACGCTGACCTACCAATGGAAAGCCAATGGTGTTGCGGTGGTTGGCGGCACGGCGGCCACGTACATCCCGGTGGCCGGCGATGTGGGCAAGACCCTGACGATCACCGTCACGGGGAGCAAGGTCGGGTACACCACTTCCACTAAGACCTCCGTGGCGACAGCTGCGGTCTTGGCGCTGCCTTCCTTGGCGCCGGCTCCCGTGCCGACCATCACCGGAACAGCGAAAGTCGGATCGACACTCACCGCAGTACCGGGTGTGTGGGGACCAGCACCGGTCACCCTGGCCTATCAGTGGAAAGCCAACGGTGTCTCGGTGGTTGGCGGCACGGCGGCCACGTACGTGCCGGTGGCCGGTGATGTGGGCAAGACTCTGACGGTTACGGTGACGGCCAGCAAGGTCGGATACACGACGGCGAGTAAGACCTCCGTAGCGACAGCCGCAGTCCTTGCCCTCCCGTCGTTGTCGCCAGCCCCGGTGCCGTCCATCACCGGCACAGCGAAGGTCGGATCAGCCCTCACCGCGGTACCGGGTGTGTGGGGACCAGCCCCGGTGACTCTCGCGTACCAGTGGAAAGCCAACGGTGTCTCTGTGGTTGGCGGCACGGCGTCCACGTATGTCCCTGTGGCCGGTGATGTGGGCAAGACTCTGACGGTTACGGTGACGGGCAGCAAGGTCGGATACACGACGGCGAGCAGGACTTCTGTGGCGACAGGCGCAGTCCTTGCCCTCCCGTCATTGGCGCCGGCTCCGGTGCCCACAATCACCGGCACGGCCAAGGTCGGATCGACAGTTACGGCCGTACCTGGTGTGTGGGGACCAGCACCAGTCAGCCTGGCTTACCAATGGAAAGCCAACGGCCTGGTGATCACCGGCGCCACTGCCGCGACCTACATCCCGGTCACCGGCGATGTGGGCAAGACCATCACAGTCACCGTGACCGGCAGCAAAATCGGCTACACCACCGCCAGCAAAACCTCCGCAGCAACCGCCGCGGTCCTGGCCCTCCCAGCACTGGGACCGGCACCGATACCCACCGTCACCGGCACCGCGAAGGTCGGGTCAACCCTCACCGCGGTACCGGGTGTGTGGGGACCGGCTCCGGTCACGCTGGCGTACCAGTGGAAAGCCAACGGCTTGGTGATCACCGGCGCCACCGCCGCCACGTACATCCCGGTCACCGGCGATGTCGGCAAGACCATCACGGTCACTGTGACCGGCAGCAAAACCGGATACACCACCGCCAGCAAAACCTCCGCACCAACCGCCGCGGTCATGTGAGAGATGCTCCACGTCAGCATCGACAAGTCTCCGTGAATGGGCAGCCCTCTACCCGGCAATACCAGACAGAAACGCCCCCACATCCTCAGCAACCCGTTCCGGACACTCCCACAACACCAAGTGGCCCGTCTTCTCGTAGATCTTCAATTGAGCCCCGGGGATACGGCTGGCAAGGGTTTCTTGATGGTGCCGCGGCACTATGTGGTCATGTGCGCCCCACAGGATGAGCGTCGGGTCTGAGATGGTTCCGGCTTCGGTTGGTGGTACCGCCTCGTAGTAGCCGCGCAAGGAAGCCTTCCAAACGGCTGCCGGCATGGCCAAACCGTCATTCACCCTGTCCTCGATGTAGGCAGCGGGCACAGCGTGCAGCAGCCGGTACCAGGACAAAGACTCCCTGACCCAGCCCTCCGAAACCGGATCAGTGAGCTGCTCTACCTCATTCGCAAACGGTGGTTTCCCCTGCAGGCTCAACGGAGACCCAACCAGAATCAGTGATGCCAAGAGCTCCGGATGCATGACAGCGAGTTGTTGCGCCACGTAACCACCGCTGGATGAACCCAAGACGTGAGCCCTCGCTACACCCAACGCATCAAACACTGCGACTACATCTTCCACAACCGCTGTCAGCGAGTACCCGTCTTCAGGCTTGTCCGCCCCACCATGGCCGCGCAGGTCCGGCGCCACCAGAGTAAAGGATGGAAGCGAGGCAATTAGCCGATCAAAACTCCGCCAGGATTCACTCCACGCATGCAACAGGACCAAGGGCACGGCGCCGTCGTCGTTCGCTTCACCAAGGTGACCCTGTACAAAGCAGGGCACATTGATCCGGGTGCGCAGAGCGATTGTCCTGACCTCGGACTCCATGCGGTCAGCGTACGCCGGCCTTGGCTACTGCACGACCGTCTTGGCTGAATCCGTTGCCGCCTGGCATTCCGCGCAGCAGCCCGAGTCCTCCGAGGACTCATCACTGACGTCTGCAGCGGGCACAGCGCAACAAACGTCCCCACGCCACGCGTTGATTCCTTCGCGCACGGCGACGGCGGCAATCGCCAGAGCTGCGCCGGCGTCGGCCCACCACCAACCCAGCGTGCTGTTCAGGACCAGACCAATAAGCAGCACAGCAGAGAGATACGTGCACAACAACGTCTGCTTGGAGTCCGCAACGGCAGTCTTGGAACCGAGCTCTCGCCCGGCACGGCGCTGGGCCCAGGACAACACGGGCATGATCGCCAGGCTGAGGCCCGCGATCACGATGCCTGGCGTCGAGTGCTGGGCCTCTCCCCCACCCGTGAGGGACCTGATGGCATCGAACGTGACGAAGGCAGCGAGGGCGAAGAAGGAAATCGCGATGATCCGCAGGGTTAGGTGCTCGCGCCGCTCGGGGTCCTTGGCTGAGAACTGCCAGGACAACGCCACAGCGGAGGCAACTTCGATCACGGAGTCCAGCCCGAAACCAATCAGGGCCGACGAATCCGCTGCACCGCCAGCCCATAGTGCCACTGCCGCCTCGATAACGTTGTAGGTGATGGTGGCGGCAGCGAAAAGTCTGATCCGACGTGTCAGGACGGTTCTGCGTTCCGACGCTTCCCGCAGGTCCGTGCTCATGCCAGGCACGTCCCATCAGGAGCACAGCAGTTGGGGTCCACCGCCAGGACCACACCGATCAGGTCCTTGATGGCGTGGCCCAGACGTGCGTCGGCCAGTTCATAGCGGGTCCTGCGCCCGTCGGGAACCCCGATCACAAGGCCGCACCCGCGCAGGCAGGTCAGGTGGTTGGACATGCTCTGGCGGGAAACGCCCAGGGAGTCTGCAAGCTCCGACGGGAAAGCCGGAGCATCAGCCAGGGCCAGGAGTACACGGGCCCTGGTGGCGTCCGAGATCGCATAGCCGAACCGGGCCAGCACCGGAGCGTGGGTGAGGGTTTCCATGCCGTTAAAGTACAGCTGTGGCTGTATTCAGGCAATTGTGTACTGTTACGCACCGCCGAAACACCCAGGCCGTGCCCTCCCGCCCAACCCGGCGGCAGCTCCGCCGTCGTACGCTTTCCCGACACGACAGAGGCGGAGCCACCCTGGTAGGTGGCCCCGCCTCTGGTGCGTTGGGATTATCCAGTCCTGCCCCCGTCTGTCGGGTTACCTGTTGCGTTGGTATGCAGGGTGGGTCCCACCGCGTACCGACCTGGAATTGCCGGCAGTCATGTGAAAAGTTGTGGTTTAGAGGATGCCGGTCGGAACCAGGAGGGCCCAGGCCAAGGCGGGCGCCACAAGGACCACTCCACCGGCGTAGATCATCAACTGCTTGTAGACGCGCTGACGGTCTGATTCCTGGGCGTTGGCCACGATCAGTGCGCCGTCGGTGGAGAAGGGCGAAACGTCCACCACAGTTGCTGCGATAGCAAGGGCTGCAACCGTTCCTGATGCACTCAACGTGCTGGACGCCAGCAGCGGCCCGGCGAGCGGGATGAACGCGGTCAGCAGCGCGGTGGACGAGGCAAAGGCTGAACCGACGCCGATGACGTAGCAGAGAACCAAAGCGATCAGCAGCGGTGCGCCGAGCGCCAAAGCCATCTCAGCAAGGGTGTCGATAACGCCCACATGCTGCAGCAGGGAGACATAGGTGATCATGCCAGCCACCAGAAGGACGGTGGACCAGGAAACGCCGCCGATGAAGGTCCGGTGTTCCTTGATGTTGACCAGCGCCAGCAGCAGGCCAGCGGACAGAGCAACAAAGCCAATCGGCATCCGGAAGCCCAACGTGCAGACGAGCATTACACCGATCAGCACGAGCGTCAGGATCTGCTGGCCATGAGGCCGCGTGGTGCGGGGAGTTTCGAGGTCCACGTTCTGTACCCCTGCGCCGTCCTTCAGCTTTCCAAAGACGGCGAACAAAGCCAGGGAGAGCGCCGAGAGAAGCAGGTTGATGGCGAAGCTCGCCGCGAAGAGTCCGCCCTGGGAAATGGGGAAGCCGTTATCGTGGGCGATGTTGTGGACCAGGACGCCGGCAACCGAGAGTGGCGAGAACCCACCGGCGTGTGCGCCATTGATGACGAAGGCACCCATGAGGACAGGGTGGATGCGCGACTCGTAAGCGAACCCCATGGCGGCAGGTGCCAGAAGCGCGACGGCGGCAGGCGAGAACGTGCCCAACGAGGTCAGCGCGGCAGCAATAAGGAAGAAGACCCATGGCAGCAGCATCGTCTTACCCCTGACGAGGCGCACACAATTCTGCACGATGATATCGATGGTTCCATTGCGGTTTGCCATGCTGAAGAAGTACGTCACGCCGATGATCGTCAGGACGATGCTGGCCGGGAAGTCCTCCAGGATCTCCTTATCGGACATTCCCAGCATGAAATACCCGACGCCGAACGAGGCTACCAGCCCCATCACACCAATGTTCAGGGGCCACTTGGTAGCGACAACGAACATGAGGACGAGGATGACCAAGGGAATGATCTGGGTAGCGGTCAGGGTCTGCTCCGTTCCCGAGGTGGCCGCCGGGTTGAAAATGGCGCCTCCGAACATCAGAGCGGCCAGACCCAGGACAGCAATCACGGCTGCTGTTATCAGCAGGATACGGCGGCTGCGGTTCGGACGTTTGGAACCAGCCTCCTGAACATCATCCACTGATGTGGAGGCGGCTTGGTAATCGGTCTTAGTCATGATCTTTACTCCTCGTTGAGTGGGCTGATGTCACTGAGCGGCTGATGCGAAGGAAGGCTCCACGGCGCTGCCGAGGAGTTCCGGGAGATGCAGGGTGGTGCTGGCGATAGTGCGTGCAGTACGGTCCACCCCGACCAGCAGGGACCCGTCGCGCTCTTCGCTCCAGGTCTCGATCACGCCCGCAGGAGTACGCAGCCGCAGGATGGATCGCGGTTCGCTGCCCGTGATGCTGTTGAGGACAGTTCCTGAGGTACTTGCTGCAAGCGTCAGGGCGATGCTTCCGGTAATTGCCAGGGCCGGGTGGGGCTTACCCATGGAGAGCATCATGACGTTGACGTCGGCAGTGTCGTCTGCGCCGGGGGCTCCGACTATTGCGAGCTTGGGAATAGCGCGGGCAGCGTCCTTAACTGTTGGGGCAAGGCCCATGCGAACGGCGGCCTGCCGCCGGATCTGGTCCAGGGTGTCCAACTGCAGCTTCACTCCGGCCTGCCAGCTCTCGAAGCGGGCGGTGTCCAGGCCCAGCTCCTCGGCCTTGACGATCACAACTGGAGCTCCGGCGTCGACCATTGAAACTGTCCAGCGCGTCCCGCCGGCACTGATCGTGTCCGTTGGTTCACCGGTGGGCAGCAACTTCCCGGTCGTCTTTCCGGCGGGATCCTTGAAGCCCAGGCCTACCCGGTAGCCGGGAAATACGACGCCGGGCATCTCGGCAGCCGGGACGATCGGCAAAGCGCCTGCTGGGGTGGCAACGCGCTGGATGATGATCTGGCCGGTGTTGGTGTTGCGCGTGACGATCCGGGTGTTGTCGCCGCTTGGCGTGACCCAGCCCTTCTCGATCGCGTAAAGGCCAACAACCGCGGAGCAGTTTCCGCAGTTACTCCCCCAGTCCACGGCCGCTTCCTCGATACCGACCTGAGCGAAAGTGAACTCGACGTCGACATCCGGGTCGGCAGGACGGCGCAGAATCATGGCCTTGCTGGTGGTGGAGGTTGATCCCCCGACGCCGTCGATTTGGCGGTGGTCCGGGCTTCCGAAAAGCCGGGGCAGCAAAGAGTCCAGATCCTTGTGGGTTTCGTCCAGGTGTTCACCTTCGAAGACCCAGCACTTGCTGGTGCCTCCACGCATCCATTCCGCTTCAATCTTCATGGCAATCCGTCCATCTCCTCATGCCGCGCTGGGTTTCAGGGGCCTATTAGAAGAATGATCCGGATCACAAATGAAGACAATGTTGGATATTTGATGGGGTGTGTAGAGATGCTTCATTCATTGAGGTTCTGGCGCTTACAGGCTATGTGCTTTGTGCGTGTTGGCCGTTTTCCGGGCAGTAGCTAGGGGAAATCGCGCAGGATTGCATAGAATGAACTAAAATCAGAGGAGAGTTAACTGATGCTTAATGATCACGGCCAGGAATTATTCGACATTCGGCGGTTGGCTCTGCTGGTTGAGGTGGTGGAGCAGGGATCCATCACTGCTGCGGCCGATCTGATGCTCTACACGCCATCGGCGGTTTCCCAACAATTACGGAAGCTGGAACAGGAAGTAGGGCAGCCGCTTCTTACCCGACGCTCGCGTGGTGTGGTGCCGACAGAAGCCGGCCAGGTGCTTGCCGGGCACGCCCGGAAGATGGTGGGACAGATGCGCGCTGCCCGGAACGACCTCGACCAAATCGCCGGCCTCCGCCGCGGTTCCCTCACCGTGGGCACGTTTCCCACCCTCGCCGGATCGTTCTTACCGCTCGTGATCCGCGCTTTCAAGAAGCGATACCCGGCCATTAGCCTGTCCGTCCGCAGCGCGCGTTTTGAGGAGCTGGTCTCGGACCTCGAGTCCGGAGAGACCGGCCTTTGCCTGCTCTGGGACTACCCTTGGAATCGCTTCCATGACGACGCCATTCGGACAACCGAAGTGTTCCAGGAAAGCACGGTCATCCTCGTGGCCAAAGGACACCACCTCGCCGACCTCGAGGAAGTAAAGATGGAGGACCTGAAAAAGGAATCCTGGATCGTCCGTGCGGATGCTCATCCTGTGGTGGAAGTGCTCCGGCGGTCGGCCAACGAAGCCGGCTTCGAGCCGACCATCGGATTCCTGGCCAACGACTATCAGGAAGCGCAGGCCATGGTCAGCGTCGGAATGGGCGTCGCAATGGTGCCCAAAACCGCCGTCGCTCTTCAACACCCGGACGTCCGGGTGCTAAGCCTCGGCGCTGCTGCGCCACTGCGCCGGGTCCTCCTGGCCCAGCGCCAGGACAAGGTCTACGCCCCGGCAGAGGTCGCGTTCCACACCACACTGTTGGAAATCGCCCGGGAGCATGTTGGGGATTACCTCTAGGGTTGTCACTGGATCCCAGACCATCCCCTTCACCGCTGGAACGGATATCCTTTGTTATGCCCATCCCGGACCAACCGTCGTCGAACACCCCCGGAGACTCGGGAGACATGTCCGGGCTACTACACGACAAGCTCACTATCCCGGAACGGCACGTTGCACCGCGCAGCCAGAACGTCCTCTATGTCATCGCGGTTGTCCTTGCGCTAGTCGGCGCCGGATCCTTCTTCCTCATCCTCGCCGAAGTAAAGCAAAAAATAGATCTGGCCACGGTGGACGAAACAGTCAGCACGTGGTTCGTGAGCCAACGCTCACCGACGGCGACCACGGTCATGGCTGTCCTCGCCACGATTTTCGGCCCAATAGTCATGCCCATCATCGTGGCGGTCGTGACGGGGATCTGGATATTAAGAGCGCGAAGGCTCTGGCGACCTCTCTTGCTGGCCGGGGCCATGCTGACCGGCGTGATCCTCGCCCAAGTCATTACGCGCTTGGTCGAACGGCCAAGACCGCCCATGGATCTCATGGTGCTCGGCGCCGACAGCACCTACTCTTTTCCGTCGGGCCACGTACTCGGCGCCTCCGACTTCCTTCTTGTCGGAGCGTTCCTCGTCTTTTCCCGCCGCCGCAAGATAGGTGCCGTCATAGCCGGCTTCAGTGCCGCCGTCGCAGGGATCGCCACCCAAGCCATCAGCAGGCTCTACCTCGGCTACCACTGGCTGACGGACGTCCTCGCCTCCGTCTCTTTGTCACTCATCGTGCTGGCCGCAGTGATTGCCTTGGACACGTGGCGCACCACTAAGGCGCTACCCGGACCAGAAGAGATGGCCGCGAAAAAGCGCGGCTGACGGCAGGACCACTTCCCGTGCACATTGCGTAGTCTCGTGCCTTGCGCCTGACTGCTTCAGAATACGTTCTGAACTAGAGTGGCCACATGAGCGCAGCAAAATCACGGAGGACCGTCGTGCCTTCCGAAGCCCCAATCCAGCCTTTCAAGACCCGGACGTCATTCCAGTCTTCTGAACTGAGCCGCTCCTCCGCAGATGTCTTTGCAGCAGCGTCGGACCACCCCGTCCGGATCACCCGCCGCGACGGGGAGGCCCTCGTTCTAATGTCCGCGAGCGCAGATGCGGCACGCATCTCCCTGCTGGAACTGGCAGCCCAGCTCGTTGCAGTCTCAACGAGCACGAACGGAACGTTTGCAGCCCGCATGAGCGATCGCTTCCCCTGGATGCTTGCCCTGAGTCCAGCTGACCGAGAGGCTTGTGCCGATGATGTCCTGGCCGCAGCCAGGGCGTCCTTCGCCACCAATCAGCCCCATCTGGCCATTGCAGAATTGACCTCATGGCGAGAGAGTGCCACGGCGATCGCTGCCGGCCTCGGCAAGGAACCTTTGGAGTGGCTCCACGAGCCGGAAGCCGTCGAGCGTCCTTAGTGGTGGCTCCGCCTCGGAGCGGTGGCGTGAAATCGCTAGATGACTACCTCTTCGACATTGACAACAGGCCGTCGAACGGTGAACTTCGGTTTTGGGTCGGGTTTCAAGTGGTGGTCTTCGGCGCCCTTGGTTGTACGGTCCCTTTGTTCATCCTGCACTGGGCTGGTGTGCGCCCATGGGCGCTGGTCATTATTCCATTGCTCTGCGCGGCCGTGTCAGTGTGGTGGTTCTTGCGATTCCTGCTCGTTCCGTTAGGTTCGCAGCCGAAGCTTGGCTGCGCGTTCGATTAGCACTGGCACGTAGTCCCGAATCGGCCCCCCACTGAGGGCGATGTATTCCTCGGTAACGATCTCTTCGACCTCGGACCGAGGAGCCTCCGGGAATTTCTTGACCAGCCTGTCGATAACTGCCGCCACAGCTTGCGCTTCGTCATGTTTAGCCATGGGCTCAGTTTCAGGCTGGGACGGTTTCGTAGTCAACGGAAAACTTTGCAACGCGGTCCCATGCCGAGGATTCAGTCTTAGGTCGCCGGGAGTATCGCTCGGACTCTTTGATCGCTTGCTACCTGTCAAGCAGTGTTAGCGTGGAATCGCAGAGGTTCCTGATTGGTTTGCGCAGGCGTCCCGGCAATTCGCTCCCGTCCACCGCGTCCTTTTCTTCTCGGATAACTTCATCCAGCGCATCAGGGATTATCGTGGCCAGAGCCCTCACTGTGGCCACCAGCCAGTCCTCCTGAAGCCTGGCGTCAGCGGCGAATTTGTTCCAATGTCGGCGTCCTACCCTACCGAACCGCCGCTCACCACCGATTGCCATTGCGGCCTTGCGCAGGCCATCTTTCCTATTTTGGAATCCATCTTCATCTAGATGCTCATAAGGCAATCCCGAGGCAACGTCATAGAGGGGCGCTAGGGCGACCACGCCCGGAGCGAGGATAATCGAATAATTCTTTGCATGTGCATCCGGTGCACCCAGGAGGTAGTTCCCCACCAGACCCTCAACGAACCGAAGGACTTCCTCTTCGTTCGCCCCCGATTGTCGCAAGGTTTGGATAATTTTGAGAGCCGTAGGGCCTTTGTTGGATTCATACTTGTTCTTTGGTGGCGTCGACGTCGCCTGACAGAAGTCCTCTTGATGGATGCGAATCACGCGGCCATTCTCAACGAGCCGGTCATAGCGCTCGACCACGATTGCGAATGAACCATCGAACTCCACATAGCTGGTTTGCGCTACGGAAAGGCCGGACTTAGACAGGGTCCTGAGGGACAAGTGCTCATTTAGGGCCTGGTCTTTGAAATCGTGTATGCCTGGTTTGAAGATGTGGGTTGTCGGCTCAGCCCCTGTCGCCTCGTACCAGCCGTCCGCCCATCTAAGAGCAAATTTGGACTGGGCACCCGCCAACGACCACCGCTCCCGTTCTACAATCCAAGATCCTTTGGGCTCGGAAATAAGTGACCGCAAGCGATTTCCAACGTCCTTCTCCGTACACGGAACCAGGTCTCCCGAACCTAAAAGAGCCGACTCCAGCTCATCAGGGCGCACGAATTGGACGGCTCCCGCGCATTCCAGTCCGATGTGTTCCAGAAGCGCGAAAGGGTTCTCAGGAGAAACGCCAAACTGATCTGCAAGGGCCTGACGTACACCTTCTCCTTCGGGAAGCAGACCATCGATAAACGGTTCGGTCCTACGTTTAGGGTAAGGATCAATGCGGTAAGGCAACGCCAACGAAACCTCGGTGGAGGAGTCTGAATTTTCCAGGTATTGAAATGTTCGATTGCCCTGATTGTTTTGCCTCAGGACACCGACGACCTGCCGATGAAGCAATACGAACAGTTCCTTCACTCTGTCTCGCCCTGCGCTCGGCGGGTGGCGTTGAGAGTGCCTTCGGGCAGTGCGGCTTGGCGGATTGCTTCGAGAGTGTTAGCCGGTAGGGCGGCTTGGCGCATGGCTTCAATGGCTGTCAGCGCCTGACGGGTGCTCAGGGCGACGTCCGCAGTCTCGTCTGCGAACTTAATGGCCATCGTGTTTTCCTGCGCTCTTATGGCAGCTTCGCGTGAGCTAACCTTGGGACCTTCTCGCCCCTCGAAGAGCTGAATGGAAAGCTCAAGGGCGCGCAGGACGTCAAAGACTTTGCCTAGTTCAGCCCTTGTTCGCGCACCTTGCTCGAGGCCAATGAGCCACTTACGAGAAACCCCAGCACGCGCAGCAAGCGCTGCCTGTGTCATACCTGCTCGAGTGCGAGCGTCGTGGACCGCCGTCCCTAGTTGACGCGCAGTAGAAATTGCTCGCTCCTTCATGGAGTGAACATACCATCACATTCTTCAATGTGTACATACCATCACATTCTTCAATGTGTACATACCATCACATTCTTCAATGTGTACATACCGTCACAGTTTTCAATGTGTACAAGCTGACACATCGCAGGATGCGTACATTCCGTCACATTAGAAATTGGGAACGATCCGTGACCCGTACCGCGTGACCGCAGCGCGCGAGTACCGCCCCTTCCTGCTGCTGGTGCACTGCCGTAAAGTCGGGCCATGAATGCTTCGGCTTCTGGTCCGGATCCAGTCCTCGATCCCACCGCCTGGTTCCGACGCCGCAGCGCCGCGATCGCCTTGCCGGTTGCCTTCGTCTGTCAGCTAGTCTGCAATTCGCTCTACGCCGGGGCATCAACCTCGACCGGCCTCAGCGACACGGGCAGCTCCGCCGGTGGCCTCGAGCTCGCCGCTGCGGCTCCCGGTGCCTTGCTGGCAGCCGTCATGTTCGCTCTCGTCGGATCACTGCTGGCAGTGCTCGGGCTTCCCGTTGCGCTGCGACTGCTTCGTCCGGCTCGTCCGCGACTGTCCTTGTGGGCTGTGGCACTCATGGTTGCCGGCTACATCAGTTACTTCGGTATCAGCTTCGCCAACCTGGACAGGATCGCCCTGGCCACGAGCGGCGTGGATGCGGCCGCCGCCCTGGATGCGTCACCCGCCGGGACGTGGGGCCAGCCGTTCTACCTGCTCTTCGCCATCGGCAATATTATTGGCACGCTACTGCTCGGCCTCGCGGTGACCCTGGCCGGCCGCGCCGTCGGGGTGCCGTGGTGGGCTGGCGCGCTCATCATCTGCTGGACCATCGGCCACGTCACCAACATCGTCGTCGGCAACGAGTGGTTCGCCGTGGCCGGTGGCGCGCTTGAGATCGTCGGGCTCACATTCGTTTCCGCGGCGGTGTGGCGGTCGACGAACGCGGACTGGGTGGCGCGCGGCTGACCCATGGTCTCCCCTCTCATTGATCCAAACTTGACGGGTCGAATTCGCTTGGACTGAGAGACGATGGAGGAGAAGGAGGAGCCATGTCAGCACTCACGCACACCATAGAAATCGACCGTCCGCCAGATGAGGTTTTTGCGTATGCGAGCGACCCCCTGCGCTTCCCGGAGTGGCAGGCTGACGTCCTGGAGGTGCACTTCGAGGGCGACGGCGGCAGGGAGGTCGGGTCGCGGTTCACCACCACCCGGCGGATTGGACCCAACGAGCGAACGATGACCCAGGAGATCACGGACGTCGAGCCGCCCCATCGGTTTGCCGCACACGGCGTAGAGGGCCCGATCCGCCCTCACGCGAGCATCGACGTCGAACCGCTCGACGACGGCGCGAGGTCGCGTGTGACGTTCGAGCTCGATTTCGAAGGGCACGGCTTCGGCAAGGCGCTCGTGCCCGCCGTACGTCAGCTCGCCTCGCGCGGTGCCCCAGCGAGCCACCGGCGGCTTAAGGAGCGGCTCGAGGGCCGCGGATAGCAGCTTTGAGGGAGCGAACACCTTCTTGCCGAAGGATTCTGATCGTCATAACAATGACAAGACCGTGCAGAAGGCACCACGCAACTTTGAGTGGGTCAACCGATGGCCCGGTGAAGAAGAGCAACAACATCACGATGGAAGCCGCGGAGAAAACGATAGCTGCGATCAGCGGCGCGGGGGTCATTGTTTTCAAATCACTCAGATTCCAGATCCCAACAAAGATGCCGGCGAGAGCAACCACGCCGAAGGCTACGCAGATGGCAACGACGGCAGCGATCCATCCGGCCGGTACGGATTTGCCCGCAGCCTGGTAGTCCTGAAACTGCCCGTTGCCCCCTACCGTGTACACGACCGTAATCCACGCAGTGAACACCCCAAACATCAGATCGATGAATCCCAGACAATAGCGCCTGAACCTTGTGGCACCGTCAGGAATAAGTGCGGGCGCTCCGCTTGTTGGCACCGTCTCAACGTCGTACTGACCTGCAGAATCTGACTGATCGGTCTGCGGCTGTTCTTGTCCCATTGGCGCGCCCTCTCGCATGCAACGGGGACGTCCCCCACGTTGCCATCACGAAGTGTATCCCGGCCCCACTGACATTGCCGCGGGAAGGGCGTTATCTACGAGGACGGCTGCGATGGCGGCAGCGGTGGCGAAGGTGTCGGTGTTCAGGACCCGGCTGCGGGCTGAGGCGCCGTCCAGGAGCAGCGCCAGTTGCTCACCCAGCTCTTCGGGGTTGTTGGCGCCGGCCTCGCGGGCGGTATCGATGAGCCGGGCGGCAAAGTCTTTCTTGTAATTGCGGGCGTACTCGCGTGCCGGGTGACCGGGGTCGGGGATTTCGACGGCCGCCGCGATGAATGGGCACAGGGGCGCATGGATGTCGAAGATGGCGAGGAGCCGCTCGCGGGGTGTGAGGTCGGTGCGGTCGAAGACCTCGGGCAGGATATCGGGATCGAACTGCCGGAGGCACTCTGCGATCAAATCGTCCTTGCCGGGAAAGTGCTGGTAAAGCGTTCGCTTGGACACCTCAGCCACCGAGCACAGCTGGTCCATCCCGGTGCAGTTGATGCCTTGGTCGCGGAACAGCTGTTGTGACGCACAGAGGATGCGCTCCCGAGCACCTCTACCGCGGCGCAGACCCCGCGGCCCCTTCTCCAACTCCGTCATGGAACCAGCTTAGCCCAAAAACGGTACTGATCGGTGTACTTAACTTGCACTCCATCCAATGACGTGGATACGTTAAGCACTCAGATCGGTGTACTTAGCATCGGCGCGGCAATGAATGGAGCACTCATGGGAAAGCTTGATGGCAAGGTCGCTGTGATCACCGGTGGATCCACCGGCATGGCACTGGCAGGGGCAAAACTGTTCGTCGAAGAAGGAGCGCATGTCTTCATCCAGGCCCGACGGCAGGAAGCTTTGGATGACGCCGTCAAACTGATCGGCCGCAACGTCACCGCCGTCCAGGGTGACGCGGCCGACTTGGACGACCTGGACCGCTTGTACGACACCGTCAAGCGGGAAAAGGGTTCGATCGATGTGCTGTGGGCAAGCGCCGGGATGGGCGAACCAGCCGCCCTCGGCGAGATCACCGAGGAACAGTTCCACCGCGCTTTCTCGCTCAACGCGCGCGGCACCCTGTTCACGGTGCAGAAGGCGCTGCCACTGATCAACGACAACGGCTCGATCTTCATGACCGGATCCAACGCCTCCCTCGGCGCCTTCCCCGGATGGAGCCTCTACGCGGGAAGCAAAGCTGTTCAGCAAGCCTGGGCCCGTGTCTGGCTCAACGAACTGCGCGACCGGAAGATCCGCGTCAACGTCCTGACCCCCGGTCAAGTGGCCACGGCCAAACAGGCAGAACTTTTCGACGACGCAACCAAGGCAGCATTCGAATCCCTGATCCCCCGCGGAACGATGGGCCGCCCCGAAGAAATCGCCTCAGTCGCCCTGTTCCTCGCCTCCGCCGACTCCAGCTACGTCAACGGCCTGGAACTGGTGGCAGACGGCGGCACCACCGCACTCTGAACCCCACCTTGAGAAGAAGAAAAGAGCACAAGTCATGAGCAGCATTACTCTTATCGGTACCGGAAACATGGCCCGCACCATCGGCACGCTCGCGGTGGCAGGCGGCAATACCGTCGAGGTCATGGGACGCGATCAGTCCAAGGCCGATCACCTGGCGAAGGTTTTGGGCGGGGGTTCGACGGCGGGTACGTGGGGTGCCGCACCTGCGGGGGACATCGTCATCACGGCCTTGTTGTACGACGGCGTCGTTCCGGTCGTCGCCGAGTACGGAGACGCCCTGGCGGACAAGGTCATGGTGGACATCAGCAATCCCTTCAACCCCACGTTCGACGGGCTGGCCCATAAGGACGAGACCTCAATCGCGCAGGAAGTCGCCAAAATTGCCCCTGTTGGCTCCAGCGTGGTGAAGGCATTCAACACGATCTTCCGCAATGTCCTGGAGAAGGGTCAGCCAGACGTCTTCGTCTCCGGCGACAATTCGCAGGCCAAGGCGGACGTGGCGGCATTTATCGAGAGCCTCGGACTCCGCGCGCGGGATGTCGGCGGCCTGAAAATGGCTCACTGGCTCGAAGGAATGGGCCTGGTCACGGTGGGCCTCGCTGGCAACGGGGTGGGCCACTGGGACTTCGCCCTGGGCGCCAACGAATTCACCGGCTGAACCACCTGGGCACAGGGACCTTCACCTAGTCCTGTCGGATTTGCATCATCAGTCCGAAGAGGTCCGGGAGACCGTGCTCTTCACTGATTTGACCGTTTGTGAATCGATAGATGTTCATTGCCTGCGTTTGGATGGGTTTGCCTGTCGCAGGTACGCCGAGGAAGTCTCCTCGGTGTGTGCCACGAAGGATGAATCGTGCGGCAACCGTGTTTCCTTCAATGATGGTTTCCTCCAGTGACCACTGAACGTCGGGAAACGCCTGTCGCATTATCCCGATGATTTCGAGGTAGCCGCTTGGACCCTGCACCGGTTCTGGCAGAAAGGGCACATGGAACGTTGCCGACGGCGAGATGATCTCATCACCAATCTTTTCGTCGGCTGAATTGATGAATTCAACGAATCGGTCCATGCGACCACGGAGTTCTTCAGTCATTTGCTTGCTTCCTTAACGTCTCTAGTTGGCTACGGCCCACGCCGCTGGTTATCGGCTATTAGTCGATGAACTCAGGGTCCCGCAAGCGTGTCAGCTCGCTCGCTCGGCAGCCGCCGTCGACCGATTGGCATTTCGCAGCCGGCCCAGCAGTTCCACGAGATCATGCGTGTCCTGCTCGGTAAGCACGGGATTCAGCCGCAGATCCAGCTCGGCTTCAACAGTCCTCCTGGCCCGTTCCAGCAGCATGCGGCCGTCCGCCGTTAGCTCGATGAGGGAGGATCTGCGATCGTCCGGATTATTTCTCCGACGGCAATGTCCGGCCTTTTCAATCCGGTCAATGAGCTTGCTCGTGCCCCCGACGGTAATCGCAAGAGCCGAGGCCACATCGAAAACCCGGCACGCACCCAGGCGATCGACGACGGCCATTGGTTCAAATCTGCTCATAGGGAGGCCATGCTCTTTGCGCAATCTGCTATCGAGCGCGTCCCACAGCTCGGTTTCCAATCGGGTCAGTTCGCTGAAGAGAGGATATAGAGACCCAGTTTCGATGCCCTTGATCATGAAGAGACTCTAACACTTTGCTTCCATGGAATATAGTTCTACGGAAACAAAGAAGTGGAGTTACAAGCGGCTGCTGGGCAGAGACTACAGCTTTGCCCAGCCTCCGCAGCCTTCGGTGATGAACCTCTGGCCCCGGACCAGTTTCACCAGGGGGAATCCACTCGTCACAGCTCCCTCGGAGCTGTCAATGCTGTCTGGGCGCGTGATCTGCCAGGAGCAGGCCCGTGTGACTTCTTTTGTGGTTCGGTACGTGCCCGGCGCGATATCCTTCCCAACGATCCACGTCCCGTCTTGGATGATCCCGTCTTGGAGGGTGCTCGGACCTTGCGGAGCAGCTCCTGGAGCAGCGGCAACGGCCGAATCACGAACGGCTTCAGTCCCGGCAGCAACCACGCCGAGGAAAAGCGAGGCCGCTCCCGCGACCGCAACCACTATCGCCGCCTGTTTGCTTGGTAGCGCAACCCAAGAGGGCCTCTTGAAAATGAGCGAATAGAGACCAGTAAGCAACGCTGCCAGGCCGATGAAGATCAGGATCGATTCGCCATTCCCCGTAACAGCATTGGCCAGGGCAAGTACGGCAAGCAATGCCCCGACGATCCAAAAGGATGGACCTAAGCGCTTCCTGGAACCGCTGGACCAATTTTCCGGCGCAGGATTCTGCGGAAAGGGTGGGGGTCCGAAGCCAGGATGTTGGAATGGCTGCTGCTGGTAATACGGCTGGTACTGAAAAGGTGATTGCTGGAACGGCCCCTGCTGGAAAGGTGGCTGCTGGTACTGGTGTGGCGCCGGAGCAACAGCGGGTGCTGCAAAGGGCTGCGACGATCCATACGGAGGCGAGCCCGGCGGCGCGAAGGACTGCGGCTGTTGCAGCGGCATCGCCGGCACGTTCAACTGGCCGTAAGACGCACCATCCGTGTCATTCGTCATCAAATCCCCCACTGAAAATAACCCCCAAGGCACGTTCGTTAGCAGCTGGCCCAACTACGCATCAGACTACGACACGGAGTCCGCCTATCACGGGCTTGCCAGGACATTTTCCTGGCAAGCCTGAACGCCAATGCCCTATCGGCCGAAAGGGCGCGCTGCCTAAACTGAGGGAGCACGAAGCAACCACGGTTTGCGGGGTTGAGCGTGCTTAAGAACGGAGAGCGCCATGCTCAAGATGCTCATGTGCAAACTGAACTTGAGCCACGCCTGGCACGTGGAATCAGCAGAGGATGGCAGCGGCCGTTACAGGCGATGCGCGCGGTGCGGTAAGTACGACCGTGACTGGGACGGCAGCGGCTTTATGCACTGAACCGGCCTATGCCTTCACGTTCTCCTTGGATGCCGTTGCCGGAAGCGACAAAGTAAAAGTGCTGCCCCTTCCGGGTGTACTGGTGCACGTGATGCTGCCGCCGTGCCGTTCCACGATGGACTTTGTAATGGAAAGTCCAAGGCCCACGCCTGGGATGGCGGCCTGCCGGGCAGCACCTGTCCGGAAGAAGCGCGTGAAAATCTTGGACGTCTCCTCTGTGGTCATACCCATGCCGGTATCTTGAACCTCCAGCTGGATCCACCCGTCGTTCCGGGCGGCCCTCACGGTGACTCGTCCACCACCCGGGGAGTACTTGATGGCATTGGAAACGAGGTTATCCAGGGCCTGCCCCAACCTCAATGGATCAGCATCTGCCCACAGCGGCGAAGGTACATCGGCCACAAGCCCCACATTGGCAAAATCGGCCTGCGCGTGGGCTGAAACCAAGCTGTTTTCAACCAGGCCCGCGACGTCGGTACGCCGCAGGTGGATGCTCTCCACTGCCGCGGCTGACATGAGCAGATCGTCCACCAGAACGCGGAGCCGCTCCGCATTGCGCTCGGCGACTTCCAACCGGGTCCTCGCTCTATCCGAGAGCTCTTCATCGCCCCGGAGCACCAAGTCCAAGTTGCCAAGGATCGAGGTCAGCGGGGACCCGAATTCGTGCGAGACGTTGGCAACCAGTTCATCCTTGGCTGCGAGGGCCTGGACGACGTCGGTCACGTCGCGGAACACGATGACGGCTCCGCCAAAACCTTCGTCGACGCCGTATTTCATGCTGCGTGCGGCGGTCGAAATTGCCCGCTGTTCGGTTCCCGTACCGAACCACACCAGGTAATCCGAATACGTTTCCCCCTGGGCGGCCCGTTGAGTGGGGCTTTTTTCGGGCGGAAGCGGTGTCAGCCGATCCTGGCCAAAGATCAGGAGCTCGTCCCGTGTGGGAGCTGCTCCAGACCGGGATGGAGTCGCCACGCGATGGAATTCTTTTTGTTGGTTGTTGGTCAAAAGCGTCTCGCCCTTGGAATCGACGGCGACAATTCCGACGTCGATTGTGTCCAGGATCGTCCCAAGCAGCATTTCGCGATCCCTGCTCGCCGCGAGCAATTGCCGCAAAGCTTGGTCACGCTGCCTGACACGCTGTTGCTGGATCCTGGCATTCGAGCCGGAGAGCCGAATGGTGACTGCAACGGCAAACATCACCAGGGGCAAGACGATAACCGAGAACATGTCGGACGATGGGGGTTTTGGCAAGTGCGAAATGAACGGCGGGAGGGCAATGATGAGGGGACCAAGAAAGCTGATGATAAGGCTGGACCTGGTTCGCAGGCCTGACGCGGATAACCAGATCACAGGAAAAAGTGCAAGAACGACGAGGCCTGGCAGCGAGCCATAGGCACCATTTCGCGTGAATGCGAGGGCAACCAGATCCAGGACGGGGATGGCCAGGCTTGCGCCCGGCGCCAGACGCTCCCACGGCACTAGGAAGCAACTCAAGAAAAGCATCCCGTGCATGAAGATTCCGGTGACAAACTGCCCGTTCTGTATGAGATTTGGCCAAAGGGCAGGGGCAGAGACGAACAATCCTCCGACTACCAGGGTCAAAGGCAATTCGCAGACGGCTACCCGGGCCCTGGGCGTCAGTTTTCTAAAGATGCGGGCGGCTGTGCGGAGTAAAGGCTGCTCAGTCAAGGCAGAGTCCTTCGTTGGGGGGACACGGACCAAATATCGTTTCGCGCCGATTCCGGGAAGAGCTCGGGGCGGAGCGTAAAACCGGAACGTTGGGACGACGCATATTGCACATATTAGGTGCTATAAAACTTGAATGCTTGTATCGTACCTATTGGGTGACGCTTCCCGCTTTGCGCTGGGCTTGCGGGGATGTGCGCCGACTCGAGGGAATCAATGAACGAGCCTGGGGTTGCTGTAGTCATTGAGGATGATGAAGACGTCCGAAACTTGGTGGGCGCCATCCTAAAAGAGGCGGGTTTTGTGGTCCACTCCGCCGCCACCGGACGTGAAGGCGTCGAAGTTGTCCGACATCATCAAGCCGTGGCGGTCACATTGGATGTCGGACTTCCTGACATGGATGGTCACGAGGTTTTACGGCGAATCCGACAATTCAGTGATGCCTACGTCGTCATGCTCACTGCACGCAAAGACGAACCGGACACCCTGACCGCTTTTCTGACGGGCGCGGACGACTACGTGAAAAAGCCGTTCCTGCCCCGCGAGCTAAGGGCAAGAGTCACAGCGATGATGCGGCGGCCGCGCGTGGGCGTTGGATTGTCTTTGCCTGAGGATGCCGGCGACACTGGCTTGGCCCGTTCGAATGGACGCAATGATGCGGTCATTGAACACAATGGATTGTCGTTGAATTACAAATCCCGGACAGTTGCCCTGGATGGTTCTCCCCTGACTTTGACCAGAAGCGAATTCGATCTGCTGCTGGAGTTGCTTCGCAACCCGGAGGAAGTGCGGACAAGGGCTGACCTGGTCCGTGCTGCCCGTGGTGATTATTACGACGACGACGCTTATATCAGCGAGGCCGACGAACGGGCCGTTGAAACCCACATTGGAAATCTTCGCCGAAAACTGCGCGAAGATTCACAATCTCCGCGGTTTCTGCAGACGATCCGGGGAGTCGGCTATCGACTGGCACCGAAAAGACCGGATTAGGAAATGGGGTCCGGTTCCGGACTTTCATTCCTTAGTACGTAGCTTTTCCTTAGCTCCTTGACCGTGCGCTGACCACACTCGGCAATCTCATCAAGGAGAGGCTGGGCATTGCGTAATTCACCGTTCAGAATGTGTTCCTCAAGCAGGGCTGCAAGAACCGAAAGGCGAACGCCGCCCACCATGGCAGAAGAGGTTCTGAGGCTCAAGATCGTGTCCAGTGCCGCGGCTTCGTCGCCATGTTCGACGGCGGTGGCGAGGCTTTCGTACCGTACTCGCCAGAGCCGGGCAAAGTCGCTTGCAAACTTGCGAGCTATGCCAGGATCGCCCACCTGATCTTCCAAGAGCTGGAATTCCGCAAGGTCCAATATCGGCCGCCGATCGGCGTCGGGCTTCCACGTGGAACCCTCCGCTGGGCCGATATGGTCGGAGTCCCCACGCTCGTCGACCTCACTGAAATCTGAACTGAACATAACCCGATGCTACTTCCTGAACTCAGATTTAAACCGATCTTGCGCTAATCTTGAGCAAATCCTCAGCCCCTCCTGATTTCTTGAGTTACTTTTAATATGCAAATTAACTGCGCTGCTTCATCCACCACTGAGCGTTGTTATAGTGTTGATGACCGCTGGTCCCAGAATGGCAATAAACAGGACCGGAAAGATGAAGAATAGCAGGGGAAAGAGAATTGTTACCGGAAGCTTCATCGCTTTCTCCTCGGCGCGTTGCCGGCGCTTAACCCTCATAACCTTCGCCTGAACTTTTAACACGCGACTAATGGCAATCCCGTACGTGTCGGCCTGGATAACCGCCTGCACGAAGCTTCGGAGTTCAGGAATGTTGGTCCGTTGGGCCAACGCGAGATAGGACTCGCGGCGGCTCCGCCCAACCTGCATGTCCTGGAGTGTCCTCACGATTTCTTCCRCCAGCGGTCCCTTGCCGTTTTCTCCCGCGCGGGCCATGGCGCCTTCGAAGCCGAGGCCAGCCTCAACCGAAATGAGCATCTGGTCCATCGTGTTGGCCAGTTCCAACTGTATTTTCTTCTGCCGTTCCTGACCTTTGCTATAAAGCATCAGGTCGGGAATGAAATATCCCAGCAGGACCACAAAGATCCCCACAAGCTTGATGAGTCCGCTCTGGCTGGTGGTAGTGATAAAGAAACCGAAAATCGCGCCGAGAAGGCCAAGCGCGGGCTTGGCTGCGAGGACACGTCCAAGCGGAAGCGAGGTCGGACGGCCGGCCAGCGCCAGCAGCCTATCCAGCTTCTGGACGTAGCTACCAGGGGTCAGCCTGTATCCGAGGCGCTCCAAGCCCCCGCTCCTGTTCTGCTGCTCCACTTCAATAGCGATTTGACCCCTGGAGAGCAGCTCGCGGACTGCCCGCGGGGTCCTCCGGTCAGTTGAAAGGAGGGACCACGCGAAATAGGCGCTCGGCAACGGAACCAGCAACAAGGATAAAAGCAGGAAAGGGTGCAAGGTTCACCTCAAAATTTCAAATCGATGATCTTGCGCATCCACAGACCACCGATGGTCATCAAGATGACGGAAGCCACGATCATCACCCAACCGAGCGGATTGGTAAACATTACGTTCATATAGCCGGGGTTGACGATCATGAGCATGATGACGATTCCCACCGGAAGAGCCATCAGGATGTACGCGGAAAACTTTCCCTCTGCAGCCAGGGACTTGATGTGTCCTTTGATTTCACTGCGTTCGCGAATGGTGTCGTTCACCTGGTCCAGCACGTCTGCGAGGTTCCCACCCACCTCGCGGTTGATCTGGATCGCTTGGGCTATCCATACGAAATCCTCGCTTCGCATTCTCTCCGCCGTATCGTTCAGGGAAGCTTGCAAGTCCCGTCCCAGGCTTGTCTCCGTGATGACCCTGCGCATTTCTTCGGATGTGGGGCTGACTGATTCCGCAGCCGCGGCGTCGATGGCGCGGAGGATGCTGTGGCCAGCCCTTAGTCCACCAGAAAGCAGCTGTAGTGTGTCACCCAATTGATCCTCGAATTTGTCACGTCTTTTGCCCGCGCGGAACTTCAGGACCAGCCGGGCCACGAAGGGTGCCAGGACACTGAGGAGAATCGCGACCAGAATGCCGCCGACAACCAACCCGATCAAAGCTCCTACCACCGCGCCTGCAATCACCAAAACGACGAAGTCCGCCTGGCTCATTCGCACACCCGCGTCGTCGAGCTGTTCCCGGTTGAAAAGCCGAACGTTGCGCCGCGTCAATACACCATGAATCATGTCCGTGGCGGACCCGGTAAATCGCGTCAGATGGGAACCGGGAAGCACCTGGTAGGGCCTCCTCCGGTCCAGCGGAACCTCGGGGGTCTTAGGCAGAATGACGGCTACTCCGAACAGCACGATGGCTGACAGCATGAGGGCCAGCCCAAAGAAAAGAATCATGGCGCGCTCACGTCCTCGGCGTCGACGTCAGTGGAGCCGCAAAAAGCTCGGGCGAAACATGAATGCCCAAGTCCATGAAACGGTCGATGAACCGGGGACGGATGCCCGTAGATACCGGTCGGCCCAGAAACCTACCGTGAGCATCAACGCCGGCCGAATAGTCGAAAACAAACGCGTCCTGGAGTGTGACGATATCGCCCTCCATGCCTTGAACCTCAGTCACATGGGTAATCCGGCGGGTTCCATCGCGGAGACGCGAAATTTGGATGATGAGATTCACGGCGGACGCGAGCTGCTCGCGGATTGCCCGCAGTGGCAAGTCCATTCCAGCCATAAGAACCAGCGTTTCAAGCCTGGCCACGGCGTCTCGTGGAGAATTCGAGTGCACCGTTGAGAGTGAGCCGTCGTGCCCTGTGTTCATGGCCTGCAGCATGTCCAGCGACTCTCCCCCACGCACCTCGCCCACCACGATCCTGTCAGGCCGCATGCGGAGGGAGTTTCGGAGCAGCTCCCGGATCGTGACTTCGCCCTTGCCCTCCGTGTTTGGTGGCCGGCTCTCAAGCCTGACCACGTGCTGCTGCTGGATCTGCAGCTCCACGGCGTCCTCAATGGTCACTATGCGGTTGTCCTCAGGGATGAAAGAAGACAGGACATTCAACAAGGTGGTTTTGCCGGTTCCGGTACCGCCGGAAACAATAATGTTCAGTTTCGCTTTGACACAGGCATTCAGAAGTTCGGCGATTTCCGGGGTCAGCGTGCCAAAGTCGATCAAATTCCTGATGGTCAAAGGCACTTTGCTGAATTTTCGGATGGTCAGGGACGAGCCGCCAACAGCAAGCGGCGGAATCACGGCATTGACGCGTGAGCCGTCCTCCAACCGGGCGTCAACCAGCGGGGATGACTCATCGATCCGGCGTCCCACCTTGGAGACGATGCGTTCGATAACTCTTCTCAGATGATCTTCGGAGCTAAATCCCGAATCAGTGAGGATCAGTTTGCCGCGCCGTTCGACGTAAATCTGGTCCATCCTGTTGACCATGATCTCCGTGACTTCGGGGTCATCCAGCAGGCGTTGCAGTGGCCCGTAGCCCAGGACATCATCAGCCACGTCCGCCACAAGCCGACTGCGCTCTTCAGGAGAGAGCGGCACCTGTTCAGCGTCAATGATTCTGGTCAGCTCTTCCCGGGCAGCAGTCCGCAGCTCCTGCTCACTCAAGGCCGAGTCGTTGAACCTCGCACCGAGGCGCTCAAACAATGCCGTTGCAGCCCGTCGCTTGAGGGCAGCGAATGCGTCCACCGGCTGCTGGGCCTTTGGCATCGGAGCGTCCGGATGATCAGCCAATTTCACCGAGAGGTGAGGCTTCGACGCAACCGTGGCCTTCGTTTGAAGGTTTGGTTTGGCCTGCTGTGCGGCCTGCGCAAAGGTGGGGTTCGTCGTCGGGAGTGGCTTTGGTCCTTGCCCAAGCGCAGTCCCTGGACCGGCGGATTCTTCTTCGGCGTCACGCAGACGTTCGGACAGCTTCACTGGACTACCACCCTTCTGTGCAGTTTTCGCTGGGCCGAGGCCCGCCATGCGGGGTTGAAGCGTTCAACGAGATGGTTCAAGCCCTTGATTGCCGGGTCCTTCGCCCCCTCTTGAAGCACTGGAATTCCCCGGTTGGTGGAGAGCGCGACTGCTTTTGACCGGGGGATGCTCACGTCGACGGGGGCACCAACGGTGGATTCAACGTCCTGGACGGACAACCCGGACTTGGAATCGGCCATGTTGAGCACCACATGACGGGTTTCCGGGAGCAGATTGAGCTTGCGAAGGATATCCAGGCCGGAGCGCAGGCCCCGAACACTTGGTACATCCATCGCTGACACCCACACCGCATCGGTGCACTGCTCCAGCGCTGCGAGGCCGATTTCAGGCAGTCCAGGGGCTGTATCAACCACCACGTACTGAAACTCTTCGGCAAGTTGCTCAAGCAGCCGAGCCACCTGTTCCGGAGTAATTTCATCTGCTTCAACGGGGTTCTTAGGCGCACAAAGGGCATAGATGCTCGCCGGATGGACCGTGAGAAAGGCCTTGAGTACCAGGGAATCCTGGCTGGCCGACGGTGTGACAGCGTCGGTAACAGTGTGCTCCGGATTGAGGTAGAGCCCCGAGGCGACATCCCCGAACTGCAAATCCAGATCCACGATGACTACGCTCATCGGCGCTATCTTGCCCAGCCCCACAGCAATGTTCGTGGCGATGGTCGTCTTACCCACACCGCCCTTGGGAGAGAAGACGCCGATCACCAGTCCCTTGGGGGCGCCTGCTGGCTTAGGTTCCGAAGTCCGCTGACGGGTGGCGAACGACTGGCAGGCGCGCTCCAGGGTCACCCTGATCTCGGCCATGTCCGCCGCTGGGCTCATGATGTCGCGGATGCCGGATCGCATCGCCTGGAGGATGAAGTCCGGCTGCGGCTCCGCGACAAGAACCACGCTGAGCTCGGGTACCTGAACGTTAAGGACCGTAGCCAAGCGCATCGCTTCCTCCACCGGCACGTCCGGCCCCAGAATCAGCACCTCAAGCTGTCCCTGGTTCAGGGCGCCGAAGAGCTCGGCGGGGTCAACAGGCAGGACGCTGGTGAAGAAGGTCTGCACACTTCCGGGGAGGCCGCCGGCAACGGCTTGACGTAGCCGCTGATCAAATTCAGCACTGGGCGTTATCAGGACAAACCGGCTCACTTGTACACCTCGCTCCGTTGGATGATTCTGGGTCCGCTCTCCTGGGCGTCCACCGGTTCCTTGCTCAGCCAGATTTTGGCGAACTCGGAGGCGAAAACGATCTTGGTTGCGTCCGAGTCGCCCACTGCAACGGTCAGGAGCAGGGAACCCGTAGGCAGGGTGCTGTCCTTGGGATCAGGTGCTGTGGTCCCGGGACTGGGGGCAGGGCTGGGCTGGCTCGTAGGTGCTGGCTCGGGGGCCCGCTGCACTGCAGTCACAAGCACCTTGTGAATGGACAATTGGGTGGTTTCCTTATCGGGCTTGGACTCGATTCCACCGCTTTCCATGGAAATGAAAATCCCGACGTGGTCACCAGGAACCACCCGTCCGCCCACCACACGCACAGGCTCCACCTGGAATGAGACCTCTTGCATTCCGGGAGGCACTGCGACGTTCCCCGGAGTCTTCAGTGCCTCCGGAGCTACAAGGCGCTCGGCCACCAATGGTTCGCCCGGAACGAGGTCCACGGCAGCAACTTTTCCGGTTGAATCGCCCAGCGTCTTGAGTGCCGATGCGGGGACGGAAGACTGCGGAAGCTGCTGGGCAGCCAGGGAAGCCTTCATGGCCTCTACCGGGGTGCCGGCGGGAATCGGAGCCTTGACCATCAAGACCTCAACAGGGGCAAGATTCTGGACAGCCCGTTGATCCGCGCCCTGCGCGTAGACGAACACGAGGATCACCCCTATGACCGCCAGCAGCGCTGCTGCCGATCCTGCCAATAAGCGTGATTTCACTTAACACTCCTGTGCTTCAAAAATTGGAAAAGCTAGTTGGTCAGGCGTACTACGGTGACCCCGTTGGCATCCACCGGCCCCAACGTGTAGCCGTCTGCCAGCGACACGTATTTGACGAAGCTCCCCACGATCCCCCGGCAATTCCCGGTGCAGGACAGCGAGGAGGAAACATAGGGACTCTGGTTATGGAAAACGTCCGGAAGAGTGGTGCCGCCGCTGAACTTCCATCCCGTCACTTTGAATGCTGCAAACGAGATCAGGTGGTAAATGGCTCCGCTTCCCGTGCCGGTGACGGAATTGAAGACCGGAAGCAGCACAATGATGTCTTTTCCGGCGTTGATGGTGGCGGCCCAGTTGTTCAGGGTGGTGGAACAATTTGGCGGCGCACTGTTCCCCGGTGCGCTGCCGCCCTTGTTCAGCGCCAGGTCAATGGTGCCACCGCAGGAGCCAGGATCCTGGACAATCCATCCGAATCCACCCTCTACTGCCGCGCCTGAAGGCCCGTAGTTGCAGCTGGGGTTGGCGCCCGTGCCGTGAGCCTGCAAAAGCTGCTGGACGCCGCCAACGTAGCCCTGCACCTGGCAGATCGAAAACGTCAGGGGGAATGGAGTAGTTCCCTTACGTGGGCTGCCCCACTGTACGGTCGATGAGGTCACAACGTCCGCGGAATTCATGCCAAGGACACGACCGAAGACCAGCGAAACGGCATTTGGAGCACCACCCGCTTGCTGGGAGCCGGCGGACACGGTTACCTTCCGGTTAGTCAGATCAAGGTTTACCGAGTTGATGTTTCCAAGGCCGTCCACAGCATTCTTGTTGGCCATGTCCTTGGCGATCTGGGACGTACTCGAGCAATTCGGATCGCTGGTGCTGACGGCACACTTCTCAGCCACGGCCAGGGCGGCGGCATCGGATCCGTTCTGCGCTTGCGCCTTTTCCGAGTAGAGCTTTCCTGCATCCACAGCGAGGGCGGCAAAGCCAAGTAACGCAACCAGAATCAGAGCTATGAGGACCGCGACGGCCCCGCGTTCGCCGTCGTCGTCATTGCCCTTTATCCGCCACATACCATCACCCCTACGCCTTGCATCGGGAACGGTCCTGCGATTCCCGTGAGGGTGCTGAGTGTGTACTTGACGGTGACGGACATCTGCGCGCCGGACGTGCAGCTGGTAGCACTGAAGGTGAAGTTCGCATCTGCCAGCTTTGGGTTCAGAGTTACAGCCGCGTTTTTCGCCGCGGTCCTGGCTGCCGACTGATCATTCGCGATGGACATCACGCGCACGCCCTCGCGGGCGGCGTTCGTGAGCGAGACCTGCGCGTTGTAGGCGCGCCCGAATTCCATGATCCCCAGAACCAGGAGGATCAGGACGGGTGCGAGCAACGCGAACTCGACCGCTACGGCACCCCGTTCTGATGTCCTGTGCATGTGGATCTGCCTTCGTATCAAAAGTTGAAAGAGGAACGGGTGGGTGGGGCCACCGACCCACCCACCCGGGTACCCGCCGTGAGTCCGACTACTTTGAGCAGCTACCCGCGACGCCGGCGGCAGTAGTAGCGGTCCATGTGCCACCCTTGACGGCACAGGCTGAGCTGTTGAAGGTCTCGACGAGGTTACCGCCGAGCAGGGTTACAGCAACGATGATGACCACGGCGATGAGCGCAACCATGATGCCGTATTCGACGGCGGTAGCGCCGTTCTCTTCACGACGGGCGCGGGATGCGATGTTGGAGAGGGTGACAAACATTTGAAAACTCCTGAGCGAGTTGGGATTTGGGCTGGCCCGATACCAGCTCCCAATCAACGTAGCAACGGAGAGAGGCCCATCTCGGAGTCCTTGGGACTTCCTGTGGAAAGCCTCTGGAACCTGCGCATTTCCTGCGCTAATCCTAGGAATTCCCTTGCCTTACCCGCACAAAAAAGGCCGCGCCATCATTGGCACGGCCTTATCCTGGAGTTTTCGTCAGCCCATTGCAGGCGCAACCACGGGTGGTGCCGAGAGCTGCTTACGCGCCCACCGGGCCAACTTCTTGCCCTTGCCCTTCCACCAGTTGTCTTCATCCTTGTTGTAGTGCCAGCGGAAGATGATCATCACCAGCACGGCCATACTCATGGCCACCTGAATCCATGACCAGCTGACCGCTTCAGCGAGCGCGCTGATCCCCATCACAAGGATGGAAGGCACCGCCAACGTCCTGAAGATCGTATTAGCCACGTACCGGGGGCGTGAACTTGGCACGGACAGCGCACGCACCATATCGAAACACAGGCACACCACTACCATTATTTGCCCCACGGACATAAGGAGAAGCCCGGGCAGCGACCCCGCGAACATTGCGGCCGATTCCATTCCTGTACTCAACGTAAACCCCTCCAACAAACGTCATTTCAGATCCTCTGTGCTCCATTGAATCGGCTGCCGGAGGGGCCCGTCACGAGTAGTGGGTACTCGTTTCCGGCCAGCCCGACTACTTGGTTACTTGCCGGGTACTTGGTCCAGTACGGCCGGACTTTCCACAACGCGGGGTCAGTTACGGCCCATAAATCCCCTCGGAATGGGCCCGAAGTGACCCCGCGTTGGGCGATGTACACTCGCGGTGAGGGCGAAGCGCATGGCCAAGGATTTTCGGCACCGGTGTCAGCGAAGGGGCAGGATGTTCGGTTCAAAGAAGCAGACGCTCAACGATCTGATGGACGAGCTCAGGGCCCGACCTGAGTCGGGAGTCGCTCGGTGTCGGGCCCAACTTCCCGGGCGTCGCCGCGAATCCGCTCCTGAGCAGTGATGCCCGGAAGCGCAATGCGGAATTGCGCAATGGAGCGCTTGCGCTCGGCGTTCTCGTCGACTGGCGGGAGGTCAACAGCAATCCACGCGTGGTCCTGATGTTCGACGTGGAGACCGCCGACGGCATATCGTTCCGCGGCATTGCAGACGAAGACCTCACGATCACCGCTCTCACCCGGCTCGCCCCAGGACAGACGTTGCCTGTGCGCTACCGGCCGGCGATCATGGATCACTACGTCGCCCTTGCCCAGGACGCGGACCCTACCCGAGTGCAGCAGCTCTCTGACGAGATCGCGAGCCGCAAACAGGCCTGACCCGAACGCATCTCCGCAACGCGGGGTCAGTTACGGCCCATAAATCCCGTCGCGACGGGCCCTAAATGACCCCGCGTTGGAGGTTTGAGCGGGACTATGCTTGGCAGCAGGGCTTGGTTTTTCAGATCTGGGGGATGGATGGTGCTTGGCTATGGGGGATAGCGTTTTCTTGCCGTTGGAGGATTACTTCAGCAGAATCGCAAGGCGCAGGGCGATTGTGTTGTGTCAGCTGCCGATGGTGGCGATAGTGACGTTGATTGTTTTCCTGGCCCTTCTCTTCAACCCCGCCAGCCTGTTGCATCCGGCGTTCTTCCTGGTCCTCTTTCTGCACATCGTGATCCTGGCGGCATGCCTCGTGCTTCCGTGGAACCGTCTCCCTTCATGGAGCTTCGTCTTCATCCCCGTGCTGGATTGTCTCGCTCTGGGCCTCTTGCGCGAGGTTGGCGGGCCCGTTCTCAGCGTCGTGGGATTGGTCATGGCCTTCCCCGTGATTTGGCTGTCGGTCAGCGCCAGGAAGGGCCACGTGGCCCTGGCCATCCTGGCACCGCTTTGCGCCACCGTGGCTTCGCCCTTGGTGTTGGGTCACGAGGTTGAACGGTCAGAGCTGATCCGCATGATTGTCTTCCCTGCCATCATGGGTGGTTTGGCCATCACCGGGCATGCTGTTGCTCGCGGGCTGATCAAACACAGCGACCGGATGGACCGAAAGGATCGCGAGTTGGTGCGGCTCCATGGTGCCACCAAAGAACATGCGCAACTCCTGGACACTGTCCTTGAAACCGTCAACGTTGGTGTCTGGGCCATGGACACAAACGGTGCTGACATTCTGACCAACCGTCGCCTTCGCGCCGACCGTTCATGGGCTCACGAGTCGACGGACGCCGTGAATCCGTTCACCGTTGGGACTGCTCACTCCAATGAGGAACGGAACAGTCCGGCCGATCTTGCTGTCCGAGGCGCCAGTTTCACCAACAGACTTGTGCGCGTAGGCGATGGCGAGAAGCAGCGCACCTTTTCCGCCGCCGCCCGCCCCCTGCTCGGCGAAGCGGGCCAGATGAAGGGTTCCATCATTGCTTTCACCGACGTCACAGCACTGGTGAAGGCGCAAACGGCCCGCGACAAGTTCGTTGCCACGATCTCCCATGAACTTCGAACTCCGCTCACGTCCATTCTCGGATACCTGGAAATACTCGACGACCAGCCAAATCCTGCCTTCATGGGCATCATCGAACGGAACGCTGAACGTCTGCTGACCCTCGTCAATGATCTGCTTCTTGTCGCTTCCGAAGACCTCGAACTGCGCCGCCGGCCCACCAACGTTTCGGAACTGCTCCAGGAGTCAGTCAAGAACGCCAGGCTTGCGGCAGCCGCAAGAGGTATCACCATTGCACTGCAAATCCACGGAGATGTAGCGGCAGATGTGGACCCTGGCCAATTCGCCAAAGCCATTGACCAATTGCTGTCGAACGCCATCAAGTTCTCGCCCGAAGGCACCCAGGTAGTCATCGGCCTCCGGGGAAATAACGGCGAAGTGGAACTCTCCGTCCGCGATCACGGGATCGGTATGACCGAACAAGAACAAGACGAAGCCTTCACCAAATTCTTCAGGGCCGATCAGGCAATGGAATCGGCAATACCCGGGGCGGGTCTGGGGTTACCCCTCAGCAAAGCCATCATCGAAGCCCACGGTGGAACCATCGGATTGAACAGCCGGCCAGGCTCCGGCACGACTGTCACCGTCACGGTTCCGCGTTAGCCCCAGAGTTGCGCCTGCTCCGCGGGCGCCGGGTGCAGAGGACGTCGGTTGCCGCCAAAGTAGAGGCATGCCTACTACTGAATGATGCTCACCCAGACTGATTGCTTGTTGGATAATCGAGTATGGGCGCTGAGTTGCTGACAATTCCTGAATGTCCCCATACCGCGGCCGCTCAGGAACTCTTCGAGCGGGCACTGGCGCTGGCCGGGATTTCCGGCATGGTGCACGTGGTGGTGGACTCCGACGAGGAAGCAGCCTCGCTCGGATTCCACGGCTCCCCCACGTTCCAGATCGACGGACTGGACCTCTTTCCGGTCCTGGGAGACCCCGCGCTGAGCTGCCGGATCTATCCGACGACGGACGGGCCCCGGAGCCTGCCGTCTCTGGAATCGCTCCGAACAGCGATTCAAGACAAGCTGAAGGGCATTTAGCTTAGGGACGGGTCAGGAACGATTCCACTTTCCCCGGATCCCGCTCGATCACCGGCTCCAAAACCTGGTCAATCCTGCTGAGCAGTTCAGCATCAAGTTTCACTCCCGACGCCGTGGCGTTGTCCACCAATTGCTCTGGCTTGGACGCCCCCACGATCGCTGCCGAGACGTTGCTGTTCTGCAAAACCCAAGCCACCGCCAGCGCGGCCATGGACAGTCCTGCTTCCTTGGCAATGGGCTGCAATTCCTGGACCTTCTCCAACACCTCGGGACGCATGAACTTGTGGTCGTCTTTCAGAGTTCCGTCATCGGTGGTGAAGCGCGAATCGGTTGGCGCCCCCTTGCCGGGAATGTACTTGCCTGTCAGGACGCCCTGGGCCAAAGGGGACCAGCAGATCTGTCCCAGTCCCAGCTCCTCGCTGGTGGGAACGACTTCCTCCTCGATAACCCGCCACAGCATTGAGTATTGGGGTTGGTTCGAAATCAGGCTGATTCCAAGGTCCTTGGCGAGTTTGGCGCCAGCCCGGATCTCGTCCGGAGTCCATTCCGAAACACCGATGTAAAGTGCCTTGCCGGCCCGGACAATGTCCGCAAAAGCCTGCATCGTCTCCTCAAGAGGCGTTTCATAGTCGTAGCGGTGGGCTTGGTAGAGGTCGACGTAATCCGTGCCGAGCCTGCGCAATGAGCCGTTGATCGACTCCATCATGTGTTTTCGCGAGAGCCCGCGATCATTCTTTCCTTCACCGGTGGGAAAGTAGACCTTGGTGAAAATCTCAAGGCCTTCACGCCGAACCCCCTTGAGAGCTTCGCCCAAGGCCGTTTCTGCACGGGTTCCCGCGTAAGCGTCGGCAGTGTCGAAAGTGGTGATTCCAAGATCCAGTGCTTGCCGTACGCAGGATGTTGCCGCCTCCTGGTCGATCTGTTCGCCGTGGGTGACCCAGTTGCCGTAGGCCAGTTCGCTGATGTACATGCCGGAGGCGCCGAGCTTGCGATATTCCATGGGTTAAGTCCCTTTCATACGTGTGGTTGTTAGCTACAAGGTGTGGTTCTTAGGTGCGTGGCGTGGCAGGTCGCCTGCCTCGCAAGGGAAATGGCGGCGCTGTAGTGCCGCGAATAACCAGCTGGGCGGACAGCACCAAATCCGGCTCCGCACCGGCGTCGGGCGTGATCAAAGCAAGCAACCGGCGCGCGGTTTCGGATCCCTGCAGGGCGACCGAGTGGTCCATGGTAGTCAGGTCGAGGATCTCGGAGAGTTCGTGGTTATCGAAGCCAACCACCGACATGTCGCCCGGAACATCAATTCCGCCCGCTTTCAGGGTGCGCAGCACGCCGAAAGCCATCTCGTCGGAGGCCACAAAGACCGCAGTAGGAGCTACTTCCGCACACAACAACCGGGACATGGCCCTTGATCCGCCAGCCGTTGAATTCTCCTCGTGGACCTCAAGGTCTTGACTGGGCTCCAACCCTGCTTCAGTCAGGGCCTCGCGGTAGCCCTTCAAACGGTTGGCCGGCGGGACCCCGCCCAGCGTGCTGTCTGCAGCCTCGCGGATTCCGATGAAGGCGATGCGTTCGTGCCCCAAATTGATGAGGTGCCGTGCTGCTGCCCGCCCGGCCGCGTGGTCGTCCACCCGAACACCAGGCCTGCCAGGCGTTCCCGACCCCAAAAACGCAACAGGTAAGTTCTGGGCTTCGAGCGCGGCTAGTTCCTCCGGAGTCGGTTGCAAGGCAAAGACCAATACTCCGTCGGCTCGACCGGTCAGGCTCGACCCAGCGAAGAAGCGCTCCCGCGCGGCAGTGTCCGCGAGTTCGTACAACAGGACGTCAAAGCCTGCTTGGCGAAGCACACGCCCCGCCGATGCCAGCACCTGCCCGAAGAACCATCTGGAGAGGTTGGGAGTGACAATCGCGATGGCTCCCGTCCGGCCAGTTGCCAAGCGGGAACCAGCCAGCGATGGAACATAGCCCAGCTCTTGCGCAATCCGTTGCACGCGCTTGCGAGTCTCCAACGAAACGCCCGGCATATCCCGCAAGGCACGCGAGACTGTTGACACCGAGACATTCGCGCGTTCCGCGACTGCATCCACTGTTGACGACATGGGAATGACAGTAACGACAACCAAGGATTGACGCAAGCGCTTGCGAAACGAACCAACTGAAGCGGTCTATCGAGATGGGCTTACTGACGGTGAGGAAGTATCACTGCCCTCCGAGGAACTCATGGTTGGTGTGGATGTCGACGTTGACGACGACGGCAAGCTGCTCTTGCTGCTCGGCGAACTGGTCATGCTGCTGGACGAACTGGTCATCATTGAACTGGGAGATTCGCTACCGCCCTTGGCTTTCTCAAGCACCTTGTTGATCAAGTCTTGGAGTTCCTTCTGGTCAGGATCGCCCAGGTTTGGCCCACTCTTCGTGGCGACCACCAGCAACCTCCCGTCGGCCGCGGAGACCTGCATGAGCTTCTTCTGGGTTTCACCGGAACGTGTACTGACGGTTCCGAATGTTTCCTTTGCCTTCGTCTTAGCGTCTAACTTCTCACTGGAGACTTCATACGTCTGACCCACGGCTTTCACGGTGAACTTGGCGCATTTGTCCATTTTGCCGCTGATGTCCTTGAGAACTTTCTCCTCGTCCGGACCCTCTTTACCAGATTGCGCGGACAAGGACCGGGGCTGATCACTGTCAGACAGGGCGACGGCAACATCTCCGTGTTCAACCTTGTCTACCAGCCCCGCCGTGGCGATGTCCTTGCAATCCTGAGGATCGACGCTTGCCGTATTCAAAAGGAGATCGGCGATCTTGCCGCCTTGGCCTACCTGCTCCTTGGAATAGAGCTTGAGCTCGTTGCCATCTCCATCCTTCATACCGGAGATCAGGTCCCGCAATTCGTCCTCGGTGTAGACCTTGTCCTGAGCCGGCATCGAGGTGGAGGCTGACGAGGTGGTGGCAGAAGAAGGACTTGCCGTGCTGCCCCCACCGCCGCTACACGCCGCCAAAGCCACTGCTGCAACTGCAAAAACTGCAAGCGCTGGAACTTTTCGCATCAGATAATGCCTTCCGGTGAACGTCGGGATTTTCTAAAGCTGCCCGCCAGGACCTGTGTCCTCAACTTCACCGCGCCAAGCACCTGTTTCCGTTCCACGGGATTCGATAAAGTCCTTGAATTTCCGTAGATCGGCTTTGACCTGCATCTCGTCGATCTTCAGTGCCGCACCAGCCTTCTCGGTTGCAGTTTCCGGTGCCCACTCGAAATGGACGTTGACTTTGGTGTGGTTATCATCCATCCGGGTGAACCGCACGACGCCGGCATGGGACTTCCCGTCGGTACTGCGCCAGGCGATCCGATCATCAGGCTGTTGGTCGACGATTTCGGTATCGAATTCGCGCTCCACTCCAGCGATTTTGGTGACCCAGTGGTTGGTGGTGTCACTCAGCTGGGTTACGGCCTCCACGCCGGACATGAACTCCGGAAAGGACTCAAACTGGGTCCACTGGTTATAGGCAGTGTGGACTGGGACAGCGACATCAATGGTTTCTTCAACGGTTTCCATTTTTCCTCCTATTGTTGAAGCGGCCCGCAAACAGCGGACAGCGGTAGACCCCCGAGGCGCGCTGGAGTACGCGTCGGTTCAATAGTTGTGATCTCCGGGAAGTGGAGCACCTGAGGATAGTCGAATGGACTTCGTCCGGGCGATGGACAGTCGCCGGGGAGGTAGGGATCAGAGATGATCGACATCGACTGTTTCCTCAAGAAAGGGAGGCTGCTGCCCACCTCTGGACCTGCTCCCGCTCTTAGGCTAGACCTCGATATGTTGTGGGGCAAGCATCCGAGGAGCCCCGGGACGTGGAGGCAAAAGTGCCTTCTTCGGCAGCAATTTTCAGTTGTTTCCGGAGACAGCACTACCAACGTTGTACCGTCTTGCTTCCAACGTTGTACCCTGTGATCAGGGCGATTCCGGCCCTTTGCGCAGGGAAGGGAGCGGCCATGTCTGTCACAATCCGGGACGTCGCCAGGGTCAGCGGTTTTTCCATCAAGACGGTATCGAACGTCATTAATGGCCATCCGCAGCTGCGCGCGGAAACGCGGGCACGGGTCCAGGAAGCCATTGACCAGCTGGGGTACAGGCCCAACCTCTCTGCGAGGAACCTGAGGTCCGGGCGTACTGGAGTCATCGGCCTCATCATTCCGGATCTCACCACGGCCTATTTTGCTGAACTTGCCGACGCCGTCATGCGTGCCGCTGCCGCCAAGGGAATCGCTGTCCTTATTGAACCGATCGGCAGCGGTCGTGAAAATGAGCTGGCCGCACTTCGTGGCCAACACCGGCACATGGTGGACGGCATTATCTATAGCTCGCTTACTTTGGGATCTGCTGACACGGAAATTCTGAAGGGAGTGGACACTCCGCTGGTTGTCCTCGGTGATACATCCTTCGAAGGTCGAGTGGATCGGGTCACGATGGCGAACACGGCCGGAGCAAAGTCCGCCACCGAGCACCTATTGGCAATCGGCCGACGCAAGGTTGTGGCGCTGGGTGCCCATGAGGGCGACATCGTCGCGTCCGCAGAACTTCGCCTGGACGGATACAAGGCCGCACTCGAAGAAGCCGGGCTGCCCTTCGATCCTAAGCTGGTTCGCTACGCGGATTCCTGGCACCGCAGAGGCGGTGCCGCCGCAATGACCCGGATGCTCGCTGACGGACTGGACTTTGACGCGGTGTTCGCCTTCAATGACACCTTGGCGCTGGGCGCCATGCGCGTCCTTCAAGAGGCCGGGCTGCACATCCCGGAAGACGTTGCGATTGTCGGCTTTGATGACCTGGATGAAACGCAATACTCCTTGCCAACTTTGTCCACCATCAATCCACGGCGGGACCAGATCGCCGAGGCAGCCGTTGAGATGCTCCTGCGTCGCATAGAGAGCGGCGACGAGCCGGAGGCGAACGAGATCGAAACGGGCTTCTCCCTCCAAATCCGCGAGTCTTCCGGCGGATCTCAGGACAGCGCATCCTTGGCAACATCTGCCGCTTGAAATAAAAATGCACTGAGGTCTTGACCCCTCTCGAAGCACGGCGCATGCTTGATACAACGTTTACGTACAACGTTTACCTAAATCGTTGACAGCAGGTTTTGGGGACATGGCTGTCCCATTCACGAAAGGGCTGACATGAAAAGGTCGCTCACATTGCTCACCGTCGTCGCAGCAGCGTCGTTAGCGCTAACGTCCTGTTCGGGCGGGGGCGCAAGCGGGGAAAGCAAAGACGGCGCCAAAGCGGAACTCACGTTCTGGCACGGTTACACCGAGGCTGACGGGAAGGTCCTGAACAAGATCGTGGACGACTTCAACGCCTCACAGAATGAAGTCAGCATCAAGGTCCAGACCAATCCCTGGTCGGTCATTGATGACACACTCTTGCCGGCACTCTCCTCCGGGAAGGGCCCGGACATCGTGGCGATGCCGGCCGAACGGCTCCCCGTCTACGCTGACAAAGGGGCCTTCGTTCAACTGGACGACTTCTACAAGAATCCCTCCAGCAACCTCGACAAGCTGATTCCCGCCGCCGCGGACATGGAAACCGTCAACGGCCACAAATACGGCGTTCCATCCGGCTTCGTTCCCTTGGCGATGTTCTACAACAAGTCCCTGTTCGCCAAGGCTGGAATCACTACCCCGCCCACCACCTGGGACGAATGGATCGCCGCCGCCAAGAAGCTGACCGTGGATGAAAACAACGACGGAACTCCAGAACAGTACGGGCTGGGCTTGCCTGACCACGCAACTGTAGCCAACGGCGTCTGGCCTTCCCTCTTCTACGGCAACGGCGGAAACGTCGTCAAGGATGGCAAAGCTGTAGTGGACTCGCCGGAGAATGCCCAGACGCTCAAGACATGGGTGGACGCCATCCGGAACGACAAGATCTCACCAGCCGGCCTGGACGGTATCGCCGGTGACAAGCTCTTCAGCAGCGGCAAGGCAGCGATGTACCTTGGCGGGCCGTGGATGTCTTCCATCGCCACTGAAAACAAGATCGACTACGGCATTGCCGCCGTCCCTGCCGGTCCCAAGGAGCAGGCAGCGTCCGCCATCGGTATTTCGATGGGCATCACAACGCAGAAGGACGAGGCGAAAGCCGCGGCAGCACAGAAGTTCTTCACGTACTTCCTGCAAAAGGAACAAGCCACGGCCTGGTCCCTGGGTTCGGGTTGGCCGCCGCTGCGCTCGGACATCCCCGCATCTGATGTCGCTGCCAACCCCGTAGTAGAAGCCTTGACCAAGCAGTCTGAGTTCGGCCGCCCGCTCCTGCCCGGCGTCGTGAACAGCACGGACGTTCTGACCGCCGTCGACAAGCTCACACAGCGCGCTGTGGCTGGCGAGAACATTCAGGATCTGCTCAAGGAAACCCAGGCGTCAGTCCAGAAGATCGTCGACGCCAAATAGTTGAACGGAACAGGTGCGGCGCCTAATGGGCGCCGCACCCTCCGGAAAGAAGCTCCCAAATGAGCACCACCATGCACAAGAAAACGACGGCGGCACCCCGGTACCGTGCGCCAGCCCCCTTGGGCGGGCGACGCAACCCGGCTATCGGGCAGCGCCGCAAGAACTTCCAGGCCCTGGCCTTCCTGATCCCAGCACTCTTGGTCCTTGGCGCGTTCACCGCGTGGCCCATGGTCTCGGCCCTGCGGCTGTCCTTTACGGACGCCAGCGGCTTCGGCAAGGAAAAGTGGGTGGGCTTCGAGAACTACGCCCGCATCTTCACCGATCCGGTCATCCTCAATGCAGTACTCAACACTGCCCTGTACGCACTGTTGTTTACGCCAATGGCGGTGGCTCTTGCGCTCGTCCTGGCGCTGCTGCTGAACGATCCCCGGCTGCCATTTCGCGGATTCTTCCGAACAGCCTTGTTCCTGCCGTTCATTATCAGCCTCGCTGTTGCCGCGATCGCTTGGTCCTACCTGATCGACCCCCAGGTTGGTTTGTTGAACTACTGGCTGGGGAACGCCGGGATCCGCATCGGAAACGTCCTGCAGGATCCCGTCCTGGCCATGCCCGCGGTTGCCTTCGTTGCCGTGTGGAAAAGCTTCGGCTTCTACATGGTCATCTTTCTCGCCGGGCTGCAGGAAATCCCAGGATCTCTCTACGAGGCCGCCAAGGTTGATGGCGCCGGGCCCTTCATGCGGTTCCGCCATGTCACCATGCCGATGTTGTCCAACACCACGGCTTTCGTCCTCATCTTCGCCCTGATCGCCGCCCTCCAGGCTTTCGACCAGATCTATGTAATGACTGGCGGAGGACCTTACGGCCACACCGAAACCGTGGTCATGCAGATCTACAAGTCCGGGTTCCAGAAACTCGACGTCGGTTTCGCCTCCGCACTCTCCTATGTCCTGCTGGCCGCCACGCTGCTGCTCAGCGTTGTCCAGTTTGTTTTCTTCGGAAAACGAGAACGGGAAGGTGACTGATGTCCACCACGTTAGAACGGCAGCCCACCCCTGCCCGGGCAGGTTCCACATCCCGCAACGCCACGAGATCAAGGCTGAACCGCGCTTTAGTGGTGGTTCTCCTGGGCCTTGCGACGGCCGTGATTCTCTTGCCCATCGCCATCATTATCTTCACGGCCTTCAAACCGGTGGCCGAGGTTAACGCTTTTCCGCCGACCCTCACCCCGGGCACGTGGACCTTGGACAATTTCACCAGGATCTTCCAGGACCTCCCCTTCATCCGGCTGATCGCCAACAGCTTCGTCTTTGCTGGTGGAGTAACACTCTTTGCCCTCCTGTTCGACTCGTTGGCTGCCTATGCACTGGCCAGAATCGATTTCACCGGCAAGAAGTTCCTGCTGATTGCGATCATTGCCAGCCTCATGATTCCCTTCCAAGCCACCCTTGTTCCGGTCTACCAACTGGCAAGCGACCTGGGCTGGGTCAACACCTTCTCTGCGCTGATCATCCCCCGCGCCGCAGACGCTTTCGGAATCTTCTTCCTGCGGCAGTTCTTCCTGTCCCTCCCCAGGGACCTGGACAACGCAGCCCGGATCGACGGCGCCTCAGAGTGGCGCGTTTATTGGAACGTTGTCCTTCCGAATGCCATGCCCGCGATCCTGACGCTGGGAGTGTTCGTCTTCGTGAACAACTGGAACGACCTGCTCTGGCCACTGATCTTCACCACCGACAAGGACATGGGCACTCTGACCTCAGGGCTGACCCTCTTGACGGGACCGGGCGGAATCGTCCCCTACGGCGTGATGATGGCAGGCGCTCTGGTAGCCATCCTGCCCCTCGCCGCCATCTTTATGTTTGTCCAACGCCGCTTCATCGAGAGCGTCGCCACCACAGGATTGAAGTGAGGAAAAATTTGAACTGGCACGAAGACGGGCGCCTGCATTTCGGCCTCGGGATTGAAGACACCTTCATTCCCCAGGAACGCGCCGGAGAGCGGTCCCTGGACGAATACGAACTCACCCAGCACTACCGCTTCTGGCATCAGGATCTGGGGCTTGCCAAGGAGGCGGGCGCAGAGTTCCTGCGTTGGGGTATTCCCTGGTACAAGATCAATCCCGAGCGTGATGTCTGGAAGTGGGACTGGCTGGACCAGGTGATGGAACGGTTCCAGGAACTTGGGCTGAAGCCCTTGGTGGACCTGATGCACTACGGAACCCCCACGTGGCTGGACAACCAGTTCCTGAACTCCAGTTATCCGGAACGCGTGGCTGACTACTCCGCCCGGGTCGCGGCACGCTACGCCGATACGGTGGTGGACTACACACCGGTTAACGAGCCCATGATCCACACCCTGTTTGCCGGAAAGTTTGGGCACTGGCCACCCTACCTGGCGGGCGACGACGGCCTCGTCGCCTTGGTTCGCAACCTCTCCAAGGGATTTGTCCTCGCCCAGCAAAACATGGCTGAGGTGCTTGGTGAGCGGGCCATCTTCACTCACGTCGATGCTGGTTTCCGGTTCGTCAGTGACTCCAACAACGGCGAACACGATGATGAACTCCGTCACCTCAAGGCGCGCTCGTATCTGGTGGAGGACCTGGTGACGGGCAAAGTGGATGCCAATCACGAGCTCACGCCCTGGCTCTCCCGGCACGGAATGACCGACCACGATCTGGCATGGCACCAAGAGAACATCGTGCTCCCTGATGTGATGGGCGTTAACTACTACCCCCTGCACTCCACCGAGCTCCTGGAATCTGCGCGTCCCGTCCGTGGTGACATCAACGATCCCCGTGCTGTCCGCAACGACTGGACGGAGGGATTGGCCGACGTTCTGACCACCTACGGCAAGCGCTATGGTGCTCCGGTTGCGCTCACCGAAACCTGCCTCACAGGCTCCTATGAGAGGCGGATCGAGTGGCTTGATGCCTCCGTACGATGCGTCCAGGAACTCCGCGCGGCAGGGCAGGACATCGTGGGATACACGTGGTGGCCAGTAACGGACATGTACGAGTGGACCTACCGCTACGGGACCGAACCGCTTGAACATTACCGACTCACCATGGGCCTTTGGGATCTCGTCCCGGACGAAATCGGCACCCTGCATCGAGTCAAGAACCCCGTCGCTGATAGGTTCCAGCATTACGCCGACGCAGCTGTGACCCAGCCGGCCGCTGCTGACATAACCAAAGAACCCGCATTCGTCTCCGAACAAGGAAGAAGCCCGTGGCCACAGCACGCCTGACTCTCGACCCACGACGCACCATCGGCACAGTTAACCGCAGGATGTTCGGTTCATTCGTTGAACACCTCGGCCGCTGCGTCTATGACGGCATCTACGAACCCGGCCACCCACTCGCCGACTCCGCCGGATTCCGGAACGACGTCAAGGAACTCGTCAAGGAACTGGGAGTATCGGCAATCCGGTATCCCGGCGGGAACTTCGTCTCCGGATTCAAATGGGAAGACAGCGTTGGCCCGGTGGAACAGCGGCCCAAACGGCTTGACCTCGCATGGCACTCCACCGAAACCAACCAGGTGGGACTCCACGAATTCGCAGGATGGCTGGAGGAAATCGGCAGCGAGCTCATGCTCGCCGTCAATCTCGGAACACGCGGCACGGAAGAGGCCTTGGATCTGCTGGAATACTGCAACCTCCCGTTCGGTACCGCCCTGGCCGAGAAACGGGCAGCCAATGGCCACGACAAAGCGTTCAACATCAAAATGTGGTGTTTGGGCAACGAAATGGACGGTCCATGGCAGATTGGGCATCGCAGCGCTGACGACTACGGCAAGATTGCCTCCCAGACGGCGAAAGCCATGCGCCAACTGGATCCTTCCATCGAACTTGTCGCCTGCGGTTCCTCAAGTGCGGCCATGCCCACTTTCGGCGAATGGGAACGAGTGGTGCTCGGGCATACCTACGACGACGTCGACTTCATCTCCTGCCATGCCTACTACGAGATCAAAGACGGCGACCTGGGAAGCTTCCTGGCCTCGGCGGCAAACATGGACCGGTTCATCGACTCCGTCACCGCAACGGCAGACCACATCAAGGCAGTGAAGGGAAGCGACAAGACCCTGAACATCTCCTTCGATGAGTGGAACGTCTGGTACAACGAACGTTTCGAGACAGTCGATAAGATCACGGGCATAGACAACTGGCCCATCGCGCCCCGGCTTCTCGAGGACAGCTATACCGTGGCGGACGCCGTTGTGGTGGGAAACCTCCTCATTTCGCTGCTCAACCACGCGGACAGGGTCACCTCCGCTTCCCTTGCCCAACTGGTCAACGTCATTGCCCCCATCATGACCGAACCCGGCGGACTTGCCTGGAGGCAGACTACCTTTTTCCCCTTTGCCCTGACCTCCCACAACGCAAACGGCGCTGCTCTGGACACCGGACTCGAAAGCGAAAAATACGACACTGCCGCCCACGGCACCGTCAGGATCGTCGACGCCGCCGCCACCCATAATCCCGACGACGGATCCGCCTCGGTCTTCCTCGTCAACCGCAGCTCAGACCAGGAATCTACCGTCACTATCGACACCAGCCATCTCCGGGACGTGCAAATACTTAGCGCCCTGACGCTGACCGATACCGACGTCTTCGCCGCCAACACCCTGGCCGATCCACACCGCGTTCAGCTCCGTGACCTCGAGGGAACGGAGCAGGGCCCCGGCACCATCACACTTACGCTGCCACCTGTCTCCTGGACAGCGTTGTTCCTGGCCAGCACCCCCGAAAAGGCCTGATACACAGCCAACAAGAAATGGGAGATCCAATGCACGAACAATCTGTGCCTTCAGCCATGCCCAAATTCAGGAGCAGCCCTCCACGCACCAGACCGATCGTCGCCGCCGTCGTGCTTGTCATGCTGGCAGTACTGGCGGGCCAGTTCACTGCGATAGCGCCAGCCGTAGCAGTGACCACCGGGAACGGTTCGCTGGTGTACTCACCGCCGGCGGGATCCTCGTTCAATCCGGAAGGCGGGCGCGCTGCAGGCACCACCTACGCCAAAGTCATCACACTCAAGAACAACGGGACGTCGAACGGCACGCTGCTGGCCACCTTCGACAAATTGGTGCTGACAAACGGCGTCCAGAGCTATCCGATCCACCGCAGCACAGATAACGGCGCAACGTGGACCAAGGTCTCCGAAGTGAATCCGAGCATTGACTTCCCTGCCCTGACGCGGACGGCCCAGCCTTTCCTCTTCGAGCTCCCCCAGCAGGTTGGCAACCTGCCCGCTGGTACCGTTCTGCTCACGGGCATGGTTATGCCCGAAGACCGTTCCAGCAGCAGGCTTGTTGTGTACAAGAGCCTCGACAAGGGCGTTACCTGGTCATACCAGAGCACTATCGACTCCGGTGGGCCCGCAGTCTACGATCCCAGCCCCACCTCCACCACGAGCACTGTTTGGGAACCCTCCCTCGCAATCGACGGCAACGGCGGACTCGCGGCCTATTTCTCCGACGAGCGGCAAAAAGCAAACGGCGTGCTCCAAGCTGTGTCTTACCGACGCTCAACTGATGGCGGCCTCACCTGGGGTGCTCTGGGCAACGTTTCTGCGCCGACAAACAACAGTGACCGCCCGGGCATGATCACAGTGACCAAGATGCAGGATGGCCGCTATCTGGCCACTTTCGAAGTGGTCAACCGGCCCAGCCAGTCGCAGAACACAGCGCCGGTCTACTTCAAGATCTCGCCCGATGGCCTGAACTGGTCGCCCGAAGCGAGCATCGGCACAAAAGTAGCCCTCAAGGACGGCCGAGGCATTGGATCCTCCCCCTTCGTCAAATGGGTTCCCACGGGCGGACCTAAAGGCATGGTCGTCATCGCGTCGAAATGGTCACTTGACACTGCCGGAAACATCGACGGCGGCCAGAACTTCTACGTCAACTACAACCTTGGCGACGGTCCCTGGGAAAGGCTCCCCTACGCCGTCACATATGACGCCTCCGACACTCAAGGCGGATCCTTTACCGGCTTCGCACAAGGCTTCGACACCAGCGTTGACGGCAGGACTCTCTACCAGGCCACCAACGTTGAAAATGCTGCTACTACCTACAACGACGTTCGAGTCGGCTCAATCCCCTTGGACGCCCAACAGTACGAAGCCGAACGCGCAGTCCGGCAGGATGCAGCCCTGGTGAACGATCCGGATGCCTCCAATGGCTCAAAAGTAGGCAACATCAACAATGCCGGCAGCTCGGTCACCTTCACCGTGAGGGTGCCAACTGCAGGAACCTACACACTGAATATGCGGTACGCCAACGGAACCGGAGCTAACAGCTCGCATTCCGTCAAAGTCAACGGGGGCACATCGACTACGTTGAATTACCCGGCGACCGACGACTGGGGACGCTACGGTTGGGTGCAGATGACGGCTACCCTGGCGGCCGGAGCCAACACGGTGTCCTTTACCAAGGGAACCTCCTTCGCCGAACTTGATGTCCTCCAGGTCTTCAACCCTTCCAGCAGCCTGGATCCGCAATTCCGGGTTACCAACCGCAACAGCGGCAAATCTCTGGAAATACTCAGCGCCCTAACCACCGATGGCGCGGGAGCCGGACAATGGGGAGATACTGGCAATGCCACACAGCTGTGGAGCATCAAACAAGCCAGCGGTGGAATCCAGCTCACCAACGTCAACAGTGGCAAGCTCCTCGAAATTGGTTCGGCAGCTACTGCCGATGGAGTCCAGGCGAGCCAGTGGGGACCCACGGGTAGCCCTACACAAGTCTGGTCACCGAGCGTCAGCGGCGGCTGGTGGAAACTCGCCAATGCCAACAGCGGGAAATTGCTGGAAATAGCTGGTGCTTCCACAGCTGATGGCGCCCATGCCCAGCAATACACGGCCAACGGCTTTACCTGCCAGGAATGGAAGCTGAACCGAGAAGGAATTCAGTAACTCAATGAAGGACCCTCTGCCAGCAAAACCGGCAGAGGGTCCTTCATTGCGTGCCGCCGACGCTACCTCAGGGTTGGATGTGACGCTTCAATGCATCCAAAGTCGTCTCTGGCGAGGTGTTGAAGCAGAACGTGATCCCCGGCGATTCGGCGTTGCATGCGTTGAGAACCCGTTCGAAGAGTTCCGTGTACTCCGGGACCATCCTGATGCCACCACCAATCATCACCAGGCCGAATTGATCACGGGCGAACGCTTCACGAACGTCTGATTCGGCCTCGTCAGGCGAGGTGCCGATCAGGCAGGACACTGCATCAAAACCGGCAGCGATGGTCGCCCCGAAGCCAGCCTCGATCCGCTCGGTCATGGTTGCCTCATCGAGTCCCGGCGGCAGTTTGCTGTAGTCAAGCGCCCGGGCATGGATACCGATCATCAGAATTCGAGTCATGGTGCTTACTGTGCCACGCAGTGAAAAATTTGTCTGCTGACTATGACAGGTTTGGATGGCCCCGGTGGGACGGTTATATCTGGCCCCACTTTATGACTCGCCGGGCACCTTGTGACGGTTATTTGTGGCCCCACCTTCAACGTTGGATTCATCAGTGGATGGATGCGGCGAAAGGTTGGTCTGGATGGAGTCGAGAGTGGAGTTGTTCGCGCGGATCCGAAGGGACGCCCGAGTTGAGGGCTTGTCGGTTCGTGCGTTGGCGGTCCTGTACGGGGTTCACAGGCGAACGGTGAGGCAGGCACTGGATTCAGCTGCGCCTCCGGAGCGCAAACCAAGGCAAAGGGTGGCTTGGCGGCTGGAGCCGTTCAAGGGTGCGATCTACGCGATGCTGATCGAGGATACAACCGCGCCGCGGAAGCAGCGTCATACCGCAGGATCCTGGCCCGGCTCATCGAAGAGCACGGTGCGCAGGAGCTCTCGTATTCCACGGTGCGTGATTACGTCAGGGTCCGCCGGGCCCAGATTGACCTAGAGGCAGGACGCCACGTTGAGGTGTTCGTTCCGCAGGAACACGCGCCGGGCGCCGAAGCCGAGGTGGACTTCCGCGAGATCTACGTCGTGCTGAACGGGCTGCCGTGGTGTTCGGGCAAGGCCGGCAGCGCCATGAGAAAGACCGCTGGGTGTTATTCCGTTCGCACTACGGCTTCGATCCCTTTTGATCCGGGACTGGTGCTGAACCCCAGGGTTGATAGGTCCTCGATGGTCACGGTCCGAATGGTGAAGTACTCCGTCCCAGCCCGGCTCATCGGCCGAAGGGTGGTCTCACTGCGGGCCTCCGAGCTCGCGGTCTTCGACGGCCGCACCATGGCCGCCAGACACCAGCGGGTCCCCGCCCGGTCCGGTCCTGGCCCAGGGCATCGCGCGTAAGAGTTCGGAACAGGTGAACATCCCCGATGCAGGAACCCAAGGTCCCCGCGGAGGTGAATCCGACCTCATGCCACGGGCGCCGGCAGGCACTGGGGTAACTCCCCTCGAAACTTTCCCCAAAAATGTCCGATACGGCATCCGCGTGGGGTAATTTGATCGCTATGTTGACCGGATTCAAGAATTTCATCATGAAGGGCAACGTCGTAGACCTTGCCGTCGCCGTCGTGATTGGTGCCGCCTTCGGTGCCGTAGTCACGGCCCTAGTCCAAAGCGTTCTCATGCCGTTCATCGCGGCCTTGGTCGGATCTCCGAACTTCGATAGCTTCGCCGTCGTGACCCTCAACGGAAACGACATCAAATTCGGTGTCCTGCTCACGGCAATTGTTAACTTCGTGCTCGTGGCGGCAGCCATTTACTTCGTCATCGTCGTGCCCATGAACCACATGGTCGAGCGCCGCAACCGGCGCCTCGGCATCAACCCGGACGTCAAGGAAGAAGCTGCCGAAGACCCCCAGATTGCCCTGCTCACGGAAATCAGGGATTCCCTACAGCAAGGCCGCATGCCCTAATCAAGTCGGCGGACCCAAAGCCCACCAAAAATCAGCTGTCAGGCTGAACCGCGGCCCAATTGCTTCGGCACGCTTACGTTTCCACAGACCGACGCTGCGATAGCGTGTCTCTCAGCGGCGCAGGGATAAATCCCGGCGTTCGTGCAGCCGCAGGCTGGCTGTGCTTGTTTTCCGTCATCGATGAAAGGACATGAAAGTGGCTGTTTCGATTGAATTGGGCAAGGCATTGGACAAGGCCTACGAGAACTCGACTCTGGACGAAGTCCTGTCGGCCCCGCCCTCGGCTCTTGCCGGCCTGACCGAAAAGCACGACGAACTGCTTGCCGGTATGGGAATCAAAACCATCCGCGATCTGGGAAGCAACAAATACTTCGCTACGGCCGGTGTTCTGGTCGCACTCTCCGGCAAGGTCGGGTAGTCGGTCTGGACTGTTAGCGCGTCTCACTGAAAAGGTCCGGCCCGGCGCACGCCAAGTCGGACCTTTTCCATTCCAGAATGGATTTCTCCCCACTCAAGAGATCTGACATGCTACCAACGACGGCGCCCCGACTCCATACCCCCGGGCGGCATCTGCCGTTCCCTAGCGGGATACAGGAACCCTTTACCCAACCGGTGCGAAAAGCCCCGAGGTGCCGTGTTGCCGCAGGATCAACAGCCGCGCCCATCCTCATCTGAACCCATAGAACGCCGGCCTCCGACGACCCAGACGCCCCCCGCGCACGAGACCTACGCACCGTACCGCGAGCCCAAGACCCACAACAAGGCTCCGTGAACCTGGGGCCACTTTCAACCGCCCCTTTGGGGCCAAAAATACTTGACACAATCAGTCTGCCTAGTGCATAAAGCCGCGCCCTACGTTCCGCAGAATGTCCGGTAGGGGCCGAAGCTCTCTGGCGCAGGCCCGACAAACTTTTCCAAGCCCGAGCGCTCACTGAATGGCGAAGTTACCGCCGCGAGCAACTGTTCGGTGGGGACCATGTTCCCCTCTGTTGCCGCGGAAAGCGCCTCTTCCACCAAGTGGTTTCGGGGAATGTAGACCGGGTTGACCCGGTCCATGGCATCAGCATCCGGCGTCACAGCCCGCCAGCGTTCCAGCCAGGCATCGAACGCTGCCAGGTCCAGGATCTGGCCACGCGCGGGTTCAACCTCCCCGCAGGCTGCCTTCCCGAGGTTGCGGAAAAACGAGGTGTAGTCCGCGCGTGACTCCTGGACCAGCTCAAGCAGGTCATCCACCAAAGGTGAGGCAACGTCGTCGTCAATTCCCTCAGGCAGCCCAAGTTTGGCCTTCATGCCGTTGAACCAGGTAGCGCTGTATTGCTGGCGGAATCCATTAAGGGCCTCAACGGCAAGGGCGACCGCCTGCTCCTCATCCTCGTGGATCAGGGGTGCGATCGATTCGGCGAAACGTGCAAGGTTCCACTCYGCAACCAACGGCTGGTTGCGATAGGCATACCGTCCGGTTTCATCAATGGAGCTGTAGACCGCTCCGGGATCGAACCCTTCCATGAAGGCGCACGGACCGTAATCGATGGTTTCGCCGGACACAGTCATGTTGTCGGTGTTCATGACACCGTGCACGAATCCGACGAGCATCCACTGGGCCACCAGCTTCGCTTGGACCGCAATGACGCCCTTTAGGAGACCGAGGTAGCGGTTGGCTTCCCCAGCAGCGGACGGGTGGTGGCGTTCGATCGCGTGATCAGCAAGGCGGCGCAACAGATCCATGTCGTTGGTGGCTCTGGCGTATTGGAAACTGCCTACCCGCAGGTGACTGCTGGCAACCCGGGTCAGGACGGCGCCCGGCAGGAGAGTTTCACGCTGAACGGGACGGCCCGTCGCGACCACTGCCAAGGACCTCGTGGTGGGAATGTTCAGAGCATGCATGGCCTCGCTCACGATGTATTCGCGAAGCATGGGACCAACCACCGCCTGGCCGTCACCGTTCCGGGCAAAGGGCGTCCGCCCCGAGCCCTTGAGGTGGACGTCGAGGAGCTTCCCGTCAGCGCCGGCGATCTCACCCAACAGGAGGGCGCGCCCATCCCCCAAACGCGGTGAGTACCAGCCAAACTGGTGACCGGAGTATGCCATCGCCACCGGGGTTGCGTCCTCCGGGAGGGAATTACCGATGAGCAGCCGCACGCCCTCCGGGCTGCGGAGAAAACCGGGATCAAAACCGAGCTCGACGGCGAGCGCCTCGTTGAGAACAAGAAGCTGGGGATCAGGGGCTTCCTCCGCCCGCCAAGGAATAACCATCTCAGGGAAGTCCCGCGCGAAATGGCCCTCAAAGGCGACGGTGGTATGCGCAATTTCGCTCATCATTCAAGGATAGCGATGCGGGAAGGGCCGCCGCAGGCGATGCCTAGATCATTCCACCGCGCGCGCCGATGATGAGTTCCAAGGATCGGAGCACAGCGAACGGGACAACGCCGCTGGTGCGCGGGTTTTGGGGCGATACTTTGTTGCAGATTTCAAAGCGGTAATTCCCGCTGTTTCCTGAAGCCTCAATCAAGTGCGTCGTAAGCTCGGCCGCGGGGTCGGCCCTTACGGAAACGGCCACAGTGTCCCAGTCCTCTACTGCAAGGGCGACGGCGGCTGCCACGTTGAGCGACTTCGGGAACAATTGAGTGGCTCGGGCGGCGGACCCTGCAAAGATCTCAATGGGGCCGGCAGTATTCCGAATGCGATCAACCTCAACCTCGTCCATCCAGGGCTGAATCAGGGAACCCGGGAGCTTGGTTGTGGTTATCCTGACGGCGTCATAGCCCGTTGCGCGGGCGCCCGACGCCAACAGGTCCAGGCCACCAATGGAACCCGGCGTCAAGAAAAGCCTGCCAGGGCCCGCGGCGGACAAGCGTTGGGAGAGGTGTGGGTCCGCAAGCGCCCCAAGCGATGTCGCGAGCAGGTCTACACCCGCAGAAAGCACTGCCTCGCCATGCTCAACCAAGACCTCCTGCCCAGCACATTCAACCAGCAGGTCACAGAGCTCCAACGCTTGGTCCATCTCAAGCTGGGGTGCTGGCGCGTTGTCTACGGCGCTGCGGCAAATGATTCCCTCAAGGATGGCCCCCTTGACTTTTCCAGCGGCAATGTCAGCAGCAACACGAGCCCCAATGGCTCCGTGTCCGATGATTCCGATCCTGCGGGCTCCTGGCTTCATTCGATTCCTTGCTTGATGGAGTGGATGGACGAACCCGCGCCGTGATCGTCTAGACGTTCAGGGTAAGTTCGTCCGCGGAGGAAGCCTTCGGGTCATAGGCGACGATGGAGGCTTCAGTTTTTTTCAGTAGCAGCGCCAGTTGTTCGATCTCCTTGGCGGTCAGGCCGGCGAGCATATTGCGCTGAGTTTCCAGATGTTTTGAAATGACCTCGTCAATGAGCTTCTTGCCGTGGTCCGTCATCTGGGCGTAGACAACACGACGATCCTCCTTCGACCGAACCCGCTCAATAAGGTTTTGTTCCTCCATGCGGTCCAGCCGGAAGGTGATGCCGCCCGTGGTCAGCATGGATGAACTCGCCAATTCACCAGCCGTCTTCCGGTGCGGAGGGCCGGATCGACGCAAGTTCGCCAAAACATCAAAGGATGCCAACGAGAGCCCGTACTTCTCATAGTTCGCATCCTGCACAGCTCGCTGCCGCGCCACCAGGCTCTGCAACCGGCCAAAGACGCCGATGGTCTTGGGATCAAGGTCCGGGCGTTCGCGATGCCAGTCTTCAATAATGGCGTCCACGGCGTCCGTGTCTGTGTTCCGCGATTCGGTGGTCATGCGCACTCTCTCCTTCATTCGGTCTAAGCATCTTAACACTGAGCTTCCCAACGAAGGCAGCAATCGTGAGCACTTTCCACCAGCATCTTGCAGCGTCTCCCATTATATCTTAGTCTTGAGATAGTTAGAGTCGAGGGAGATCGAATCCATGATGACTCTTGCGAAATTTGGCAATTACCAATCCGAGAGAGGTCCATCATGCGCGACGTTATCGAAAGCAAGTTACCGGAACTTGAGGAGCTGATTGATTCGGCCATCGCCTCCCGTGAGAGCCGGGTTGTTGACTTCAATACCCTGAAGTTCCAGACCAAAATGGGTGAAAAGTTCCGCCGGGGTCAGGTCCGCTACATCGGTTCCGGAGCTACCGGAGACCACTCGGACGATGGCAACATCCTCCAGGCGGAACACTTCACCTTCTCCAACATGGTGCTGCCCGCCGGATGCGTAGGTCCTGAGCACACGCACCCGGACGTCGAAGAGGTGTTCTTTGTCCTCGAAGGAGAGGTGGAGTTCAGTGTCCACGACGTCGAAGACGGCAACAAGAAAGCGAGCCGCGTGCTGGGCTACCGCGATCTGATCCGGGTCCCGGCCGGCGTTCCCCGGAGCTTGCGCACTGTCAGCGAAGAAGACGCAATTATTTGCGTGATCATCGGCGCCAAGAAACCGGAGATCCCGTTCTATCCGCCGACGTCGGAGATGTACGGCGTAACCCGCTAAATCTTCAACAACCCGGGTACCGGCCGCTGTGGCCGGTACCCGGGTTTTTATTGTGCCGAATTGTTTGGGACACAACGGAAAGAGCCTGCAGCTCGGAGAGTTTCGAGCTGCAGGCTCTTCAACAGGCTAAGCGGTTCCTTCTGAGAGAATTGCGGCCTGCTTCTGCGCATCGGCATCATGCACCCGGCGGATTCTGGCTACTCCAAGATCGTGCTGATACAAGTGCTCGTCCTTATCTGCATCGGCAGCCAGGGCCTCCAACAGTTCGCGGTCCTGTTCCAGGACCACCCAGTGTTTTTCCTCGAGAGTTGTCTTGTACATGAATCGCCAAACGTCCCGCTCCCAGTCAGAAACGGTACGGGTACGCCAGTGGAACACGGCGGAGGTATGTGCATCGATAGGAGTGGACATTCCTACGATCCCGAACGAACCCCCGGGACCTGCTGAATCGGCGTACGGGATCTCCAGATCCACGTAGTCCATGGATTCACGGCAGTACTCCACCCAGTCAAAGTTCTTGCCGCGCTGATCCGTTTTCTCAAAGAAGAATCCGCGGTCCGTCTCACGGATGCGGAAGCGGGCACTCGTATCACCGCCAAACATCGAATGCGAGTCACGGTGGAGGAACGCACCGTGCATCGGATCCAGCACGTTGTCCATGTAGAAGCGCCACGGACTGTTCCATTCCGCGTAGTTGGAAAACCAGGAAACCTCGGGGTTGTCCAGGCGGTCCGGCAGTTTGAACTCCGTCACCTCTGAGTCCTCCGTCAAAGGCATGAAGGCAAAGATCATGTCAGCGCCTTCCTCCACAGCCAGCGACGCCGTCACCGTCTTGCCCTCAAGCGCGCAGCCCGGCATGCCTGGAACCGAAATCACGGTGCCATCACCGTTGACCTGAACGCCGTGGTACTTGCACGCCACCCGGTCCCCTAGGTGTTGGCCCACGGACAAAGGGGCGCTGCGGTGGGGACAGCGATCCTCCAACATCCGGATTTGCCCCCTGGCATCACGGAAGAGGAGCCAATCCACGCCTAGGCGCCGGACTTTGACCATGTCGCCGGGACCTACAAATCGGGAAGGGTAAATGGGATACCACCGATCCCTCAGACCCGTCGCGGCCAGTTCCGCGGCGTCGAGTTGGCGGCGCGTGCCGACGACAGTTTTGACCTTGGCCCTGCCGGCCCTGGCTCCGGCTGGAGCGCTTGCAGTTGCAGTTGCAGTTGTCATGTCCTACTCTCCCAGTCGTCGCATTTCGGAACGGAATCGGGTTTCATCCCAGGGTTCACCGTCCGGGGCGTTCAGGCCCAAATTGTTCAGGCCCGAGACGATTGCCGGCAGTTCGTGGCTACCACTGGCAAAAATCTCGGACAGGGCTCCGGCGAGCTTGAGCTCATAAGGATTGGGCGGACCCACCCGGGACTGGTTGGCTTCAAGATATTGTTCAGGCACTGTGTTCCTCCGGTGTTTGGGTGACAGTGTGCAGACCTTCAGCGATATTCATGAATGACCTGCTCCACTCGTTAAATGAATGAGATCGGCTCTGGTGTGCTGGAACGGCGGTGTTGTCGATGATGACAAAAACCCCGTTACTGATGCCGCCGGCGATGCTTTGCGGTATGGAGATATCGGTATGGATATCAGGCGCAGCGGCGATGACCAACGACGGCGCTCGCACCCGCCGGAGCGTGGCGACAAATCCCTCAAGAGACATGTCCACCAACGGGTCACCAAGGATGAGGCTCTTGACCTGCTCCGGGTGCAGCGCAGCGAGCATTATTGCGCCGTACGCGGCTGTTCCGCTGGCCAGAATGTGCGCAGGACCTGCCGTTGAGTCGTAAAGCGCGGACGAGGCTGCTTCAACCCACTCATCCATCTGTCCAGGCGGTCCGGCGACGTCCGACGCAACGCCGATTCCGGGTTCCCAGGCACGGGCTCCCAAAGCATCAAGCTGATGGTCAAACCATTCGCCGGCTCCCTCGCCACCGTGCAAGCACACGACGTCATGCTGTGGCATGACATCGCGGAGTGGCATGATGTCGCCGGGCGCATGGCCAAGGCGCGGATCTACTTCCGTACTTGAATTCATGTGCTCTCCTGCTCCTCTACTGATGTGGGGTTGGAATATGCACCGGCGGCACGAAAGCTCCCGGCACGGGGTCCAATGCGGTGACGTCGATCTCGATCACCGCTGGTCCACGCACCGCGAGCGCTTCCACCAAAGCCCCATCAAAGGACCCGGGCCCGTGCACCCGCCAGAATGGCAATTTCAGCGACTGGGCCAGCAAGGCAAAGTCCGGTGTGTGCAAGTTGACTCCTGCCTCCGCAAAGCCGTTGGCCTTCTGCATGTTGCGCAGGACCCCGTAGCCGCCGTCGTTGAAAACGAGCACCACGCACCAGACCCCTGAGCCGGCAAGGGAGGCGAGTTCACCAAGATGAACGGCAAGGCCGCCGTCGCCGGCAATCACTACCGTGGGAACGTCCGGGCGGGCGCAGGCTGCCCCGATGCCCATGGCCAAACCTTGGCCGATGCCGCCTCCCAGCGGAAAGATATTGGTTTCGCGGGAGTACATTTCCAGCAGGCGGTTACCCCACTGGCTGGAGGGTATGGTCACATCACGGGCAACAACGGATTCCCGATCCAGGCGGTCCCTGAGGCTGTGACAGATTTCCGCATAGCCACCGATGTACTCAGTCAGCCCGGCCCGTACCTCAAGGCGTACATTGTGCACCTGTTGCGACCAGCCGGGGTCCACGGAAGGGCTACCCAACTGGCTGACCATCGCCTCCAGAATCGCACGGGAGTCACCCACCAGACCCACAGTGGCCGGATACACCCGGCCCACGGCTTCAGGGTTGAGATCCAGCTGGATGTGGGTGCCGGGCAGTTTGAGTGAATAGTGCTGCGTCTCGTTGGAACGGAAGTGCGTGCCAACACTCAACAGCACATCAGACTGTTCGATCAGCCGGACGGCGGCGGGAGTGGTAGCAAAGTTGCCGATGACAAGATGGTCATCTTCCGGAACCACGCCCCGGCCAGAGTTGCTGGTCAGCAGTCCCGCGCCCAGCCCGTGCAGCAGAGCCGCAAGTTCCTTTCCCGCGCCCGCCGCTCCTCCGCCGGCCCAGATCAGGGGTCGCTTGGCACCTGCCAGGAGCAGAACGGCTTCGGCGACAGCATCGGCGTCGTAATCGGGTAAAGGCTTCACCTGCGCATCGATCGGGCGCTGATCCTCCGGGTGGGCAAGGTACTGCAAATCTGTAGGCCATTCGATGCTGGCCGGTGTGTGAGGCGAGGAGAGCAGGTGTGCGATTGCCTCCTCCAGGTCCGCCTCCGCATCCTTGCCATTGAAAATGGTGCGGGCATAGCCAGAGACCGCGTGGAGCATCTGCAACTGGCGCGGGACCTCATGGATCACGCCACGGTTGCTGCCCATGAATTCGCTGTCGATCTGGCCGGTAATGTGCAGCACACGGCTTCCCGCGGTGAGTGCCTCCACCATGGAACCCGCGGCGTTGCCGGCTCCCGTACCGGTGCTCGTCAGGGCAATTCCGACTTTGCCGGAGGCGCGCGCATAAGCGTCAGCCGCGTTGACTGCGGCTGCCTCGTGGCGGACGGCAACAAAGTTCAGCTCCCTGTCCACTGCCTCGACGAGAGGAAGATTGTGGATGCTGATGACCCCGAAAGCCGTATCGATGCCGTGGCGACGCATTACACGGACCAGGACGTCACCGCCGGTTGGCCCCCTTGGGACCGTTGCTTCTTGTGTCACTGACATATCTGGATCTCTTTCGTAATGAAGTTCCGCTGGCTAGACATAGCGCCCAACGCCACCGCCGACGTCGATTGTTGCTCCTGTGGTGTATCCGCTGAGGGGCGAGAGCAGGGAGACAATATGGAAAGCCACCTCCTCAGCCGTGCCGAAACGGCCCAGCTTGATGCCGCGGGTGGCGGCGATTTCTGCACTCCAGGCCTCGTAGTCGAGTTCAGAGCCGGCTTCCTCGAAGCGTCGCCGCCACTGGCCGGTGTCCACCAGGCCGAGCAGGACCGAATTCACCCGGGTTCCCTCTGTTGCCAAATCTTCGGCAAGGGAATGCGTGAGGTTCAGCAGCGCGGCGCGGGCAGCCGAGGTGGCAGCCAGGCGCAACTCAGGTTGCCGGGCGAGGATTGCGTTGACGTTGACCACTGAGCCATGGGCCGATGCAGTCAGGGCTGACCTGGCGGAACGAACCATGTTCAGGACGCCGAAGATCTTCAGGCTGAACTCATCACGCAGCTGCTGGTCCGTGGTGTCCTGAAGTGTGGCCATCAAGGATCGGCCGGCGTTACAGACCAGACCATCGACGGCGCCAAACCGGTCCAAAGTGCCCGCGATAAACCTGTTCGTGGCATGTTGGTCCGTGACGTCGCACGACGCAAGGTAAATCGAGTCCTTGTCCGCCCAGGAAAACTCCTCGAATGCTGCCTCCAAGCGGCCGGTGTCGCGCGCACAGGCAGCAACCTGCGCACCTTCGCTCAGCAAATAGCGGGCGGTGGCAAGCCCGACGCCGGAACTCGCCCCGGTGACAACCACCGTGCGGTCCTTCAATTGCAGGTCCATATGTGGGACTCCTTATTAGTGGTCTTCCGCTGCAGGCGGTTCAGTAATCCATGGCTTCGTTGGCCTGTGGCTCCAATGGCCTGTGACTTCAGTGGCTCATGACGAAGCCGCCGTCCACCACGATCGTCTGGCCAGTGATGAAGCCTGCAGCATCGGACAGCAGGAACTGGACGACGCCGGATACGTCCTTGGGTTGTTGGTCCCTGGGCAGCACGCGGTTCTCTTCGTAGAGACGGTAACGGGAGGCCGGCACTGACTCGGTGGCCTCCACCCGGGTCAGCCCCGGGGCGACGGCGTTGACGCGGACTCCGGCTGGTCCCGCGTCGCGGGCCATTGTTCGGGTCATCGCCAGGACAGCCCCCTTTGATCCGACATAGTGGACCAGCCGTGGAGAGCCGTAGAGCGCTGCGTCTGATGCGATGTTGACAATGGAGCCAGCCTTGCTTTGGGCCAGCTGGGCGTAAAGGTGTTTGCTGACCAGCCAGGTCCCGTAGGCATTGATAGTCATCACCCTTTGGAAGAACTCTTCTTCCAGTTCCCAAAAGGCGTCGCCGCCTACGCCGTCGGCCAATGCCGCGTTGTTGACCAGTGCATCAGCGCCGCCCAGCTGCTGGACCGCCGCGGCCAGATCCGCAACCGAGGTTTTGTCAGCGATGTCAGTGATGATCGCCGTCGCGTCAAGGCCCCGTCCGCGGAGTGTTGCGGCAGCATGCTCAGCGAGGTCTGCGTTCTTCTCGGCAATGACTATTCGGTCTCCGCTGCTTGCCAATCGATCCGCGATGTCGAAGCCAAGTCCCCGCCCGGATCCAGTAACCACTACGAGGCGCGTCACTGGATGCCCTCCCAGAAAGCGAGGATGGCAGCGGACATCTCCATCGGCTTTTCCTGCACTGCGGCGTGCCCTGCACCGGGAATGATGCCCAGCGTGGCACCGGGAATGTTCTCGGCCAAGACCTTGGATTCCGCGACGCCAGTGATCACGTCGTCCTGGCCCACCAAGACCAGTGCCGGGATCCGCAGCCGAGGCAGCAGTTCCGTGGTGTCGCACTGCGCCATCATGGTGGCGGCCGACGAAAAGCCGGACAAGCGGACGGCGGCCATGTCCGCGCGAACAGCTTCGGCCACCCAGGCCGGGGCGGACGGGGAGACAAGTCTTGCCGACCGTCGGGCCGCGAGTATTTCGGGCCCGACGGCGGCCAGTTCCGGAACGCGGGCCAGCATGCGTTGCGCCGCTGTCTTGGTAATTCCCGAACCCCGGGTGCTGTCCGCCAGCACAATGGACCGCACTGCCTCCGGTGCTTGAGCGGCAACCCGGGTGGCAATGACGCCTCCCCATGATGTGCCGATCAGGTGGGCGGGGCCCACATTCAGTGTGGCCAGGATGTCCAGCACTAAAGCAGGATGATCCAAACCTTCCGGTGGTGCTGCCGATTCGCCGTAGCCGGGAGCATCCCAGCAAAACGTCTGGTATCCGTGGGCGCTCAGCAACTGAGCCAGGGCACCACAGGATGATGCGGCTCCCCCGATGCCGTGCATGAGGAAGACCGGGATACCTTCCCCGCGAATAACAAGGGAGACCCCGTGGAGAAATTTCCGGCGTTCGGCAATGGTGCCAGTCAACGCGGTGTCAGTCGGGGCGGTATCACTGGATGCTGTGCCAGTCGACGCGGTTTCCGTGGCGGTCGGCAAGGAGCTGCTACGCATGGGCTTTTTCTGCGGCAGGAGCTTCCAGCATGGAGAAGTAATCATCGCGTCCAGGGACCACCAGGGACCTGTACCCGCTATCCGGAACGCCGGCCATGGCGCTTCGGACCGCGGACGTGGGCGGACCCGCGGTTCCCCATTGGTCGGAGAGTTCCGGTGTCCGCTCCCACGTGCGGCACAGCCAACTGTCCTCGTCCACCTGAGCTACTTCGGAGGTGTATTCGCAAACCAGGCCTGAGGGGTCTGTGAAATACGAAAACGTATTGTCCCCGGGCCCGTGACGGCCCGGCCCCCACTGAGGAGCGATGTTGTGCCGCTTCAGGTTGCCGATGCCGCGCATGAAGTGATCAATGCTCTGCATCTCGTAAGCCACGTGATTGACCGAGGTCCAGGGAGCCTGGTTGAACGCGATGGCATGGTGCTCGCTGTTACACCGCAGGAAGGCCATCTGGTGCTCGGACCAATCCGAAATCCGCATCCCCAGCACCTGCGTATAGAAGGCCGTGGCGCGGTCAATATCCACGGTGTTGAGCACAACGTGGGCGATCTTGCGTGGAAGTGCCCGCCGACCGGCCGGCTCCTGGCTGACTACGGCGTGGACATTGGCGGAGAGTTCCACCAGCCTGCCTTCGGGATCCACCAACTGAAGACCGTAGCCGCCGGCAGCATCATCCAAAGGACCGGGCTCACGGAAAAGCGGTATCCCCAAGGCAGTGAGTTTAGTAGCTGCACGGTCAACGTCCTGCGGTGTGGCCAGGGCGAAGGAGACCCCGCCCAGGGCATTCTGCTCGCCCCTTTCGAGCCTCAGGATGTGATGTTCGGACCCGGTTCCGCGGAGCCAAAATTTATCAGTGTCCTCCTCCACAGTGGAAAGGCCCCAGACTTCATGGTAGAAATCCCTGGCTGGCCGCGTATCGGGCACTTTCAGGGACACAGAACGCAGCGACCGCAGATTGCAGACAGGCTCTGCTGAGAAATAGTTCATGGGAATCAACCTTCAGTCGAGTGGTGTTCGTGCTAGAGATCCAAAATCAGTTCGCGGGACCGGCAACGTGAGACGCAAACAAACATTGATTTGTTCTCTGCCCGTTCGGCCGGGGAGAGGAGGAAATCACGGTGCTCAACGTCCCCCTCTATAACCCCCGTTTCACAGGTTCCGCAGATGCCCTCTGCACATGAGCTGGGAACGTTGATGCCGGCGTCGTTCAGGGCGTCCAGAACTGAAACATCGGGCCCAACGGCGATCCGCTGGCCAGTGCTGTGGCAGATGACATCGAAACTTGTCTCGTCGAGTTCCGGTCCGGGCACGATGTCCGGCGCTTTGAACCGCTCAATCCTCAATCGCGATTCGTCTGCCATGGCGCCGGCCACAGCTTGCATCAAAGACTCAGGGCCGCAGGCATATACCAAGGTTTCAGGCGGGAGCGAGCCGACTGCCTCCGACAGATCCGCGTAGTTGCCGTCGGCTTCGTCGGCAGCGTGGATGCTGATCCTATGCCGGGGCAGGTCTGAAATCTCTGACAGGAAGGCCATGGTGGATCGCGAACGCCCGGTATACAGCAGGGACCAGTCAGCTCCGACTGCTTCCAAGCGCCGCACCATGGAAATGATCGGGGTGATGCCGATGCCGCCAGCTACCAACGCATACCGTTCGGCGTGATCAAGCTCGAAGTTGTTGCGCGGGCCCTCAACCTTGATAAGCGTTCCCACCGGCAGTTCATCATGGATCAGCCTGCTGCCACCGCGGGAATCAGGGGTTCGCAGCACGGCCACAGTCCAACTGGTCGAGTCTTCCGGGTCCGAACACAAAGAGTATTCGCGAGTGAGCCCATTGGGCAGGTGCAGGCTCAAGTGGGCACCTGGAAGCCACTGCGGGAGCGCCGCTCCGGCGGGATCAACAAACATAATCCGGATGACGCCGTCGGCTTCCCAGGTTTTCTGCTGCACCCTGAGCGTCAGCACCTTCGGTTCGGGGACATCAGGGGTCACCGCCGCACGGTTCTGGATTTCCACACTCATGGGTATTCACCTCCTCCGATGCGCGATTGCTTCGATTTCCACCGTGGCTCCATAGGGCAGGGCGGCCACCTCCACAAACGAACGTGCCGGGCGCGGCGAGTCGAACAGCTGTTCGTAGTGCATGTTGGCTTCGTCCCGCAGCGTCACGTCGGTGACGAAGTAGGTGGTTTTTACGACGTCCGCCAAGGACATACCGACGGATCCCAGTCGCTCGGAGAGCCTCGCGGCCGCGGCTACCAGCGCTTCGGAGCGGCCGGGTACGGCATTTCCACTTTCATCCACCGACAATGCGCCGGAGATAAAGCCGAATCCCCCGGCTACAAAGGCGGGGCTGTAGGGGTGAGCATTCATTGACGTACCTTTCGAACGCAAGATGGTGGTGGTCGGTCCAGCTAGTTGCCGGCCCATGGGATGGATGCACCCGAGAGGTCGATGTAGATGCTCTTCTGGTGCATATAGGAGCGAATGCCGTCCCGGCCCTTTTCAGTGCCCAGACCGCTTTCCTTATGCCCGCTGAACGGGGTGGAGATACTGAACTGCTTGTAGGTGTTGACCCACACGGTGCCAGCCGAAACGGCTCGCGCAATTCTCCAGGCGAGGCGGTAGTCAGCTGTCCAGATGCCGCAGGCCAAGCCAAAAACGCTGTCGTTGGCTTGAAGGATGAGATCGGCTTCATCGTCAAACGGCAGGACGACGGCCACCGGCCCGAAAATTTCCTCCTGGCAAATGACGTCCGAGTTGCTCACGCCAGCAATGATGGTGGGCTCGTAGAACGCACCAGCCTGAAGCCGGGGGTCCTTGGGGGCAGTGCCACCGCAGAGGATCTGCGCACCAGCCAGCCGCGCGTCTTCAACCATCCCGGCGACGGCGTCACGGTGGGCATGGGCCACCAGCGGCCCTACCTGGGTGCTTGGGTCCGTTCCTGGTCCGACCCGAAGGGCTTCGGCACCCTTGACGAGTCTTTCGACAACGGCGTCATAGACCGATCGCTGGATGAACACGCGCGAGCCGGCAATGCAGCTCTGACCGCTCGAAGAGAAGATGCCATAAAGCACGCCCGCCACGGCCTGGTCCAGGTCGGCATCAGCAAAAATAATGGTGGGCGATTTTCCGCCCAGCTCCAAGGTGATGGGCATGATCTTCTCGGCGGCGATATGGCCCAGTTGGCGCCCCGTGGAAGTGCCGCCCGTGAAGGAAATCTTGCCTACGTCAGGGTGTCGCGCGATCGCATCACCTACGACGCGGCCGGGGCCTGGAAGTACAGAGAGCAGACCTGCAGGTAGGCCCGCCTCCTCGCAAAGCCGTGCCAACAGCAGCGAAACCCAGGGAGCCCAGACCGGCGGCTTCACCACGACGGCGTTCCCTGCGGCAAGTGCCGGAGCCACCTTTTGTGCGTCGCTGGCAATCGGCGAGTTCCAGGGCGTGATGGCACCCACCACTCCGATCGCTTCATAGGTGGACATGCTGAGGTAGTTCCCGCGAGGGGACGTCAGCGCATCCTCCATGGTCTCCAGAGCAGACGCGGTGAACCGGAAGGTTGCTGCCGCGCTCATGGCGAGCGCCCTGGTTTCCACGAGTGTCTTACCTGTGTCCAGCGTCTGCAGTTCGGCAATGCGATCAGCGTTGATCTCGATGGCTGAGCTGATGCGGTGCAGGACAGCAGCGCGTTCGTGGGGGAGCTTCTTTGCCCATCCGGACTCTTCCACGGCTTTCAGGCCGGCAGCCACCGCGGCGTCCACATCCGCCGTCGTTGCTCCGTGGAGGGTGGCGAAAACCTCAGAGGTAGCGGGATTGACCGATTCGATCAGCGCACCGCTGCCTCGGGTCCAGACGCCGCCCACGTAGATCTCATCCCGCGTATCAGGAGCGACCACCATCTGGGCGTCCAGCTGGGCGTCCGCAGGGCTGGGCCGGGAAGTGTTTCCTACAAGGCTGTCCGTACTCATCTTCAGCTTCCGTTCATCTCTCTGTCATGCCCACGCCGTGAATTCATGTGAACTACGTCATAGGAAAAGAATATCAGCACTAAGATACTTCCTGTCAAGATATTTAGGTTCAAAGTTAATTTGCTGCTTGCAGGCTCCCAGCGTTTGGAGGACTGCTTCAACCGCAGTACGACGGCGGCCGGCCGGCTGGGCGCAGCTGGTAACCTGCCCGCTCCAGCACACCCTTGTGGATCGGTTCGCTGGTGTGCGCCAAGGGCAAACCAGAGGTCTGATTCTTGGCAGCGATAATCTCCGCCATGATGGAAACCGCCGTTTCAGCGGGCGTGGAAGCGGAAAGGTCCAAGCCGATCGGCGAGCGGAGCGGTGCCAGCGACTGGTCGGTGTGGCCCAAACCCATTAGCCTCTCCCGGCGGTCAGCGGCAGTTCGACGTGACCCCATCGCGCCTATGTACGCGAAACCGTGCCTCAGGGCTACATCGAGGACTGGAACATCGAATTTGGCATCATGCGTCAACACACAGATAGCGGCATCAGGGGCAAGCTTTCCCAGAGCGAGTTCTTTCTGCAGGTAGCGCGCCGGTTGATCGATCACGATCTCATGGGCTGAGGGAATTCGCTTGGCCGTCGCGAAGACAGCGCGCGCATCGCAAACAGTGACATGAAAACCAAGGAAAGCCCCCAGTTGGGCCAACGACGCGGAGAAATCGATCGCCCCGAAGACGATCAGCCTGCGGGCCGGACGGTAAACATCGATCAGCAAGGACAGTGGCTTGTCAGTACCCGTGGCCGCCGGAAGAGTGACCGACGTCGTGGTTCCGGAGGCTATTGCCTCCTGGACCGCATCCCCGGCGGCGCGGAGTGCATCGGGAGCAAGGACTATATCTGCAAACATCTCGTCGATTTCCGCATTCTGCATGACCAGTTCGGAGCGACCCACCAGGCTAGGTGCGCCGCCGAAGATGGTGACCAGGGCGCAGGGCAGATTCTCATCCAAGGCCCTCTGCAGTGATGCAAAATCCGGGCAGGAAGCCGGACCGTAGGTTTGGATGAAGATCTCAACGCTGCCGCCGCAGGTCAGCCCGATGCCGAAACCRTCGTCGTCTGAAATGCCAAAACGGTGCAGCTCCGGCACACCACTGGCGAGGACGCCGGCCGCTGCTTCCATCACACTTGCCTCTACGCACCCACCCGAAACTGAGCCGACCGGCAATCCGTCTTCGGTGACCAGCATGGACGTTCCGACTGTTCGTGGTGCGGATCCTTCCGTGCGGACCACCGTAGCCAAGGCGACGCGTCGTTCGGTCAGCAACGACGCCTCCAGCGCCCCCATCACCTCACGCATTGCTGTCAGCCTTGCCTTGGCGCGCACGCGCATGGAGGATGCCGTTGTAAACGCGTTCAGGCGTCATGGGCAACGACGTGAGCTGTGCCCCGGTGGCGTCAGCGATGGCCTGGGCAATCGCTGGCGCAATGGGAAGCATGCCGCCCTCGCCCATCCCCTTGCTCCCAAAAGGTCCGGCGCCATGGCCCTGTTCCTGGGTGATGGAGGAAAAGCGCCGGGGAATGTCCTCAGCCAAAGGCACCCGATAGAGGAGCGCCTCGCCATTAAGCAGCTCACCGTCGTCGTACCGCAGTTCCTCGAAGAGTGCCTGGGCCAATCCGAAGACGGCGGCGCCCTCGTCCTGGCCGCGGCAGCCCAGCTTGTTCACCGCCTTGCCGGCGTCGCCACTGACAACCAGCTGCAAAAGCTCCACCCGGCCGGTTTCCGGATCCACCTCCACTTCCGCAGCTGCCCAACCGATCTCCCAAAACATGCAGGGCGCTTCCAGGGGTGCGCTGCTGGAGGAACGGACCTTAAAGTAGCCGTCCCCGGTGAACTCGAAACCTGTTCCGCCGAATCTGTCCATAATCAACGGCGGGAGCTCATAGGTGGTGCCTTCAGCGTCAACGATGTGCCAGTTGTCCAGACGGATCGATTGGCGGTCCAGTATCAGGTGTTCAGCAGCCATGTCCAACACCGAGCACTTCACTCGCTCAGCCGCCTGAAGGACTGCATGACCCATGACCGCGATGCCCGAAGAGGCGTTGGTGCCTTGGTCGAAGGGGGTGTTGTCTGTGTCAATTGCGGCATACTTCACCCGGCCCGGATCGCAGGCCAGTGTCTCTGCCACAATTTGGCACAGCGCCGAATGACCTCCTTGGCCCATTTCCACCAGGCCACAATTCAGGAAGACATCGCCGTTTGTGGTCACCTTGACCCGGGCTTGGGCAGGTTTGTTGACGCCACCACCATCCTTGATGCCGATGGCAACCCCCATGCCACGGTTACCTGAGCGCTGCCGGTCGCGATAACCGATGGCATCCGCCACCAGGTTCAGGCCGTGCTTGAGATCCGAATCGATGGGAGTTTCTCCTGGAACGAACTCCTCGCCCAAATCCTTGGCGTTCTTGAGCCGAAGCTCCAGGGGATCGAAACCCAGCCGCTCGGCGATCAGATCCACTTGGCGCTCGCTGGCCCAGGTGGCCTGGGTTGCTCCGAAGCCACGGTAGGCGCCGGCAGGGACGGTGTTGGTGATCACCGCTTGGCAGACCGAATCTATCCGTTTCCAGCGGTAGGCTCCGGGCATCCGATACCCGGCTTTCTCCGCCACCAAGGGACTGGCATCGGCATAAGCGCCACCGTTGAGCAGCACACGGGACTGACGCGCCATGAACTCGCCGTCTGCCTTGAGCCCGGATTTAACCGTGAGGATGGCGTCATGCTGGCTCAGCGTCAGGAAGACTTCTTCTGTGCTCATGCAGTAGCGAACCGGTCGCCCAGCCGACAACTGTGAGAGCCGAATGGCGATCGCCTCCGTTTTTGGGCCGTTCTTGGCGCCAAATCCTCCGCCCAGGAGCAGGACGTTGACCCGGATGTCGTTTTCAGGCAGCCCAAACACCCTGGCCAGTTCCTTGCGCATTGGGAAAGGGCTCTGGGTTGAGGTCCACACTTCGATTTCATTCGCCGTGGCCTCGGCAACGGTGGCAAACGGCTCCAGGTGCATGTGGTTCATCCGGGAGAAGGTAAAGGTGTCCTCGAAGATGTGGTCGCAATCGGCCCAGACGCTCTCCTCTCCCGTTTCGTAGCGGAATTCGTAGCTGACGTTGTGTGCGGTGTGTGCCGCTCCCGAGGCGCCATCGCCGTACTCCGGATAGGCGGCGAAGGGCTGGTCGGGAAAAATGGCAGGTGCTGACGGATCCATTGCTGCTCTTGAATCAAAGACCGCTGGCAGCGGTTCGTACTCAACCCGAATCAAATCCAAGGCGGCAAAAGCGGTGCGTTCATCCACGGCAGCCACAGCAGCAACGACGTCGCCGACGTAGCGAACCGCGTCCGTGGCAACGATCGGCTGGTCTTTGACGTAGGTGCCATAGGAATGCAGCCCACGGATTTCCTCGCGGGTGACTACGGCAGTGACTCCTGCCAGGGAGCGGGCGGCCGAAGCATCCACGCTGAGAATCCGGGCGTGCGCGTGTGGGCTGCGCAGGACCTTCGCGTGAAGCATCCCGGGCTTCTGGATGTCCACTGTGTAGAGGGCGCGGCCGGTGACCTTGGCGGTGCTGTCCAGGCGTGGGCGGTCGCGTCCGACGATGGGCGAATCGTGCGGAGTGAAAGGAATCACGATCCCGGTCATTCGGATGCCTGATCCTGCTGCTTGGCCCCAGCCAGTTCTGCGGCGCGCTCCACGGATTCCAGGATCATCTCGTAGCCCGTGCACCGGCAGGTGTTCGAACTTATCCAGTCCCGGATCTCTTCCCTGTTCGGTTGCGGATTTTGCCGCAGCAGCCCTGTGGTCAACATCAGCATGCCGGAGGTGCAGAAGCCGCATTGGAAGCCGCCACATTCCCTGAATGCCTGCTGCTGGGCACTCAAAGTGCCGTCTTGGGCAGCCAAGCCCTCAACCGTTTCAACACGCGCACCCTCAATGTCGAAGGCAAACGTGGAACAGGCAGCTACAGGAAGGTCATCAACCAAAACAGTGCAGGCACCGCAGACACTACGCTCACACGAGGCCCGGACCCCTTGCGTGCCGCAGCTGTTGCGCAGCAAATCCAAGACCGTAGCACTCGTGGGGACACAATGCCGTTCCGGGCTTCCGTTCAGCTCAAATTCAACCTTGTGGGTGAACGTTTCCTGGCTTGATTCCGGTGATTCAAGGCTCATGGCTGCCTATCCTTTCCTTTGGTTACCGGTTGCTTCGGCAAGAAGACGGCGGCAGAGAACGCCCACCAGGTGTCGTCGGTAGTCGATGGACCCCGCGTAGTCGCCCGCCTCATCCGGAAGCTGAGCCGCCAGAACTTCGCCCACAAAGGCCGGGTCTAGCTCGGTGATGGCAGTTGCCTCCGCAGTATGTGACAGCACAAAAGGCTGCCGGTATTCACTGCCACAGACGGCCGAGACCGTAAGGCCGGCCACCGTGTTCTTTCGCACCGCGAGGGACACGGTGCTGAGTGGCCGCATCGACCGCTCGTAACCGAACCACAGCAGCGAGGCAGTGTCGACGGTGACGGCGGTCAGAATACCTGCGTTCCCAAGGGTGCGATCCCACAGCGAGTCCCGATCCCAGAGCGATGAAACTGGCAGGACTGCAATGTCTCCACCTTCAAACTGCATCTGTGCACCGAGTGCCGACAGAATGACAGGCATTTCGTATCGATATCTACGGGCAAGGAGATTGCCTCCGAGGGTGCCGCGATAGCGGATTCGAACTGTGGCAATTGATCCCCAGGCTGCAGCGAGGGCCGGGACCGATGACAGGATTTCCGGGCTTCTGCTGCCTTCAGTGTGGCTAACCAAGGAGCCAATGCGCAGAATCCCGGCCTCATTGGATACTTCACGCAATTCCTTGATTCGCTGCACGGAAATCAGAACCTCCGGCTCCAACCCTTCGCGAAATTGCGCCACCAGATCTGAACAACCCGCCGCAATCACAGCTTTTGGATGGTGCCGGGTAAGAGCTACAGCCTCTCCCAGCGAAGCAGGCCGATGCAAAATAAATGGTGGAAGGGCGGACTGGCTCTGGGCTATCAGCCCCGCCCCTAGTTTCTGGCCTCGCATTGGTCAGCCTTCTTTCGCTTTGGCCCGGCTTTTGTCACGGCACCTTCGCCGGACAAAACGTGAGTTCCATATCACCTGGGCCGGGCGGCCCACACACAAGGGCCACCCGGCAAGGCTCCAACAACCCTTACGCCGGGCGATCGCCCTTCAGCGTGACCCGGTGCATCAGCCTGTAGTGCGGGTGGTAGTCCCCCACCGCGTAATGTTGGGTCGATCGGTTGTCCCAGATCACCAGGGAGTTCGGCTCCCAACGGAAACGAACCTGGTATTCCGGCGTTCTGGCGAGATCGGTGAGCATGTTCCTCAGCGCGTCCCCCAACTGGGTGGAAATGCCCGTGAGCCGGGTGGTGAACAACGCGTTGACGTACACGAGCTTGCGGCCGGTTTCGGGATGCTTACGCACTACAGGGTGGGTCATGGGTGGATATTTACGGCGGGTCTCCTCGTAGCGCGCCTCACCATCGGGACCCTGACGGACAACGCCGGTCAGTTCCTTTTCCCAGTCGTGCACTCCCTCCAGACCGTCAATGACGCTTTTCACGTTCTCCGGCAGGGCGTCATATGCGGCGGTCATACTCGCCCAGAGCGTGTCGCCGCCGCACGGGGGTATTTGCTGGGCGTGGAGGCAAGTAGCCGAATTCGGCGTTGCCTGCCAGGTCAAGTCAGAGTGCCAGACGTCGGTCCCAGCAGCCCGGCCACGTGACTCCAGCACCTCAATGTGCGGATATTCGGGGAGCGAGGGGAAAAACGCACTTACTTCCTGGGGGTCGCCAAACACCTTGGCGAATTTGATCTGATCATCCGGCGTAATGTGCTGATCGCGGAGAAACAGTACTTGGTACTCCAGGAAAGCTTCCCGTAGTTCCTCCCGGCATTCGGGGGTGATCTCTTCTCGTAGGTCCAGTCCATGGATATACGCCCCAATGGTGGGTGTTGCTTGTTCCAGAGTAAATGTCTTGAACTGTTGATCGTTGCCGCTCATGGTAGTTCCTTCCTTTGTTGGCGTGTAATACTGCGCCCGTCTCTGTCATCGGTGACTGATCCAGACGAGCTGTTCCTGTTGGGGAATGCTTGTGTCAACTCACTCCGAGTACGTGGGTGTGGCGACTTCATCAATGCCCGTCGCAGCGCTGGCTTCGCGGGCTCGCGATGCCTTGTTTTGGATGACCCGTCCAAGCGAAAGAGCGCAAATGATTGACACGGTTCCGGCGACGAAGACGTAAAGCGATGTTGAGACAGACGCATTTGTCGCAGCAAACAACGCACCGGCAATAAGGGGTGCAATGGCGCTGCCGAAGAGATTGCCGAGCGTAGTAGCCAAGGACAGTCCGCTATAACGCACCTTTGCGTCAAAGGCGGTGGAGAAGTATGCCGGCGTCAGAGCCCATGGGATGTATACGGCTACCGTTGCCGCAAAGTAGCACACGGCGATGAGGCCATAGGTGCCCCCGTCCAGCGCAAAATACAGCGGGAAGGCAACGATGACGATGAGCGCAAGACCCCACAGGTACACCCGTTGGCCGCCGAATTTGTCCGAGAGAGCACCTGCGAGCGGCGTAACCACGAAGCCAATAGCAGAAGTTACGATCACCAGGACCAACATCGACGTCGAATCCAGCTCGCCTGACTTCCCCGCGTAGACAAAGTTGTACACGGTGATCAGGTAGAAGAAGATTCCCGGTGCCAGGCTGGCGCCAGCCACAAGGAACACTTGTTTGGGGTGTGTCCGGAGTACTTCGACTACAGGTAGACGCACAACGCCGTGGTCAGCCTTGACTCGATTAAACTCCGGACTCTCCGCGACCTTCATGCGAATAACCAGGCCAGTGATAACCAGTACGGCACTGAGGAGGAACGGAACCCGCCACCCCCAGGCCATGAACAGGTCTTCGGACATCGACTCCAGGGGTATGTACAACGTCATGGCCAGGATCAGCCCGACTGCAACGCCTGCCTGCGGCCAGCTACCGAAATAGCCCCGCCGACCCTTGGGTGAATGTTCGGTAGCCATCAGCACGGCGCCACCCCACTCGCCGCCGAGTGCGAACCCTTGAGTCAGCCGCAGCACCACCAGTAGAACGGGGGCGAACACGCCTATCGCGTCATATGTGGGCAACAGTCCAATCGCTACCGTGGCGATGCCCATGATCAGGATGGTGAGGACCATCATTGGCTTTCGGCCCGCCCTGTCACCGAAGTGACCGAAGACGATGGCCCCAATAGGACGGGCGACGAAACCGGCCGCGAAAGTAGAGAACGCAAGCAGGGTCCCGGTTGTAGGGTCGAAGCCAGGGAAGAAGAGCTGGTTGAAAACGAGCACCGCCGCGGTGCTGTAGATAAAGAAGTCGTACCACTCGATAGTCGTGCCGATGAGGCTCGCGAATGCGACCTTCCTCGGAGAACTCGCGCCCGATGGTTGTGCGACCACTGCACTCATATTGTGCCTCCAGGTAATTTTGCGAACATTCGGCCCCGCTGTGCGTGGACCGTGGTGATCAGGGCTGCCTAAGGCACCTGTCTCAGAATGAGCTTTGAAGTGATGCAGATTACTTCAGTAGTAATTATCTTATTACTGAGATGCTTTGTGCGCAAGATCTCATTTTTGATGGATCGATGCGGCTGTGGGTGCCATCAGGCCCCTTGCAATGTGTTCGAGAATTTCCTGGATGCCTCGGATGTCCCGAAGGAATGGAGTGCGGACAACGCTGCTGATCACGTGCAGGGCCGCTTTCACCCTCGTCCTGACCACCTCTTGATCTGCTCCCGGGTAAACGTCCTCCACCAGCGAGGCCAGATCGGTGACGTAGTCGCCCTGCGCCTCCATCAAGTTCTGCAAGTCCCGTTCGGGAAGGTGCGGACGTTCGGACACGGCCAATTGCAGGAATTCCGGGCTGCCCAACGAGAACGAAATGTACGAGGAAACGGTGCGCTGGAGTGCCTCAGCTGCGTCAGCGGCTTCGGAGAGAGCCCGCCACATGTCCATCCACCGCACTTCTTTGGCACGATGCAGTGCTGCGGCAAGCATTTCCGCCTTGCTGTCGAAGTGGCGGTAAATGCTGGGACCTGCGACTCCAATTTCGGCGCCGATGTCGTCAAGACTCACGGCTTCAAACCCAAACGCGGCGAACTGTCGGATTGAGGCAGCCAGCAGTGCCTCACGGCGGCTTCGGGGCATGGCAATCGACGCGCGCCGGTGATTCCCGGACGCTTCAATCGGGGGCAAGGGCATGACGAGTACTGTGCGGGCGAGCGTGGCCAACTCGAATTCTTCATCCACCCGCGAGAGCCGGTTAGGGTTCAACGAAACGCTGATCATCACAGCAAACATGGCCCAAGCCCTCAGGTCGGCCTCGGAAGTGGGCACTGCATCGCTGCCGGACTGCAGTTTGCTGCTGATGGCGAACTTGATGCCGCTGGCAATATCGAAGCGGATGGCAGGCGGGAGATGGCGGGATTCACGCTCCCACAGCACGCCGTTTTCCCGGTGCTCCAGAAGTGCCCGACCCAGAGCCGTGATCAACTGTTCGAGGTCGCCGTCGGGAGTCTGGGTAATGCTATCCAAAAAGGGCTGGAGGCTGGCCACCACTGCCTCGCGAAGCAGCTCGCCCTTGCTCGGGAAATGTCGGTAGAGGGCGGATGGCTGAACCGCCATGGCTTTAGCCACATCGGTCATGCTGACTTGCGCGTATCCCTTCTGCGCGAAGAGGTCACCCGCCGCAGCAAGTATGAGCGCGCGCCGGTTCCTCGGCCTGGTGCCGCGCTCCGGGGCGGTGGAGGACTTATTCATGTTCTTAAGATTAGTCAGATTCACTTATTGCGCAATAGCCCGCGGCGTGCCAGAGTTTAAGAACAACCTGCGAAACACTGCGCTTCACTTACCCATAAGCCAGTTGCCGCAAGATAGCAGTGCCTCACCCTAGCGGGAAACGTGATGGTTCCCGCAAATGCGAGCACCGGCCGGAGCATCCCGGCGGCCGATGCGTATTCACTTACGGGACGCCAACTGTGTGTTAGACCCAGAGAAAATCGGCGCTGGGCCCAGAGAAACACTTCCCGTAACCCAGAGCACCGTCCCTACCAATGCACCGTCCCGTGACAAAGGAGTCCCACATGAAACGACGTGCAATAGTCGCTGTTGCTGCACTTTGCAGCTTCGCAGCCCTGACTGGCTGCAGCACCGGGAATGACGCCCCCAATGCCTACGCCGTTAAGACGGACATTCCGACGGCAGCAGCGATGGATCCGGCAATCCTCGACGCCGCCGTCAAGGAAGGCTCGCTGCTGGTTTACGGCGAGGCGAATGAGGCGTCCATGAAGCCGGTCCTGACTGCTTTCCAAAACCAGTATCCGGATATCAAGACCAGCTACATAAGCCTGGGTGGAACCGAAAGCTTCCAGCGGTACCTCAACGAGAAGGCCACTGGCGGAAAGACCGCGGACGTCATCGTCAGCCTCCAAGGCGCGAACTTCCTGGATCTGGTGAAGCGTGGTGACATCCAGGACTTCACACCACCCGCCGCCGCGCCGCTGCCGGCCTTCGCGAAACTCGCCCCCGGGGTCTTCGCAATGGAACTGAACCCGGTCATGGCACTGATTAACACCACCCTCCTGCCAGAATCGGAACAACCCGATTCCCTTGAAGCACTCGCCAAGATGTCCAGTGACCCTAAACTCACAGGGAAGATCGTCACGTATGACGGCACTACGGAGTTTGGCTACACGGTTAATCACGCCTACATAGCCAAGGCGGGAGAGGCCGGATGGAAAGTCCTGGAGCAACTCGGACAAAACACCAAGGTCGAAGCCAGTGCAGGGCCCATGTACAACAAACTCCTGCAGGGCGAGTACACCATGTCCTATTTCCAGTCCGGCGCGACCCGGCCACTCATCACAGGCGCTGCCGCGAAAGTGCTGAACTATAAGTTCTTCGCAGACGGAACACCCTTCATGCCCCGCGGTGCCGGAGCGACCACCGGAGGCAAGTCACCCAACGCGGCCAAAGTGTTTGTGAATTTCCTGATTGACAAGGCGGGCCAAACGGCCGGTTGCGCCGGCGGGTTCGCACCCTACCTGGACGGGGTGGACTGCCCGGTGAACCTGGCCAAGGTAACTGCGCAGTTGGGTGCGGAGAACATCAACATTGCCAAGTGGGATGAGGCCCTGGTGAACGATGCACCGGCCTTCAAAAATCGCTGGAAAGAAGCATTCGGGCGATGAGCAGCTCCACACTTACCCACCCCAAAACCCCGTCACCGCCGCCCGGTACAGGCAACCTCAAGCGGGCATGGCTGCCGGAGAAAGTCATCCACTACGGTGTCTGGATCCTCGCAGTCCTGCTGATCCTCGGCCCGATCGTGCCGATCCTCTGGTCATCAATCTGGTCCACGCCGCTATACGAGAGCGACGGCAGCGCCACCCTGGACAACTTCCAAAAACTGGCGACTGATCCCCTCTGGTGGTCCGCTGTCGCCAACAGCCTGCAGTTCGCACTTTTCGCCACCCTCGGCTCTGTTGTGGTTGGAACCACGGTGGCCTTGCTGGTAGCCCGCACCGACCTCCCGTTGCGGAGGATCTATTCAGCCTTGATTGTCCTGCCCTTGGTCCTGCCTGGGCTGGTGCTCATCGTTGGGTGGCAGTCGATGTGGTCAAAGAACGGATATGCCACCCATTTGCTTGAAGAGTACTCGCCGTTCACTGTTCCCTTTGACCTCTACAGTGTTGCGGGAATGGTGGTCATGGGTACGGTCCTTGGCTCGCCGGTGGTCTACCTTTTTGCCCGCGGGACGCTGTCCTCAGGCGATTCGACACTCGAGGAAGCCGCACGCTGCGCTGGCGCCAGTCCACTCCGCGCCTTGCTCTCGGTGACTCTGCCGTTGCTGCGCCCGGCATTGCTGAACTCCGGATTGTTGGTCTTCGCGTTGGCGCTGGAAACACTGGGGATCCCCCTCATCCTTGGTACTTCAAAGAACATCAACATGATGTCCACCTACCTGTACAGGCAGTGGACCGGAAGCGCCGACGCCGGTGGAGGAGTCCTGCCCGCTGGCGCCGTCATGTTGTTGCTCGCCGTCACTCTGCTGCTGTTGCTGCGCAATCGCCTGGCCGGCGACCTCGCCCGCTTTACCACCACCGGTGGAAAGTCATCCAGACCGGCGAACGTTGTTAAATTGGGCCCCCTCGGCTGGCTGCTCTCCGCTGTCATAGGAGTTGTCCTGGGCTGTGCAACCCTGGTGCCGCTCAGCGGGGTGGTTCTCGCCTCTGTCACCGCCCTTCTGACGCCGGCAATCAACCCGTTCAGCGTTCTGACACTGGACAACTTCTCAGCGATCTTAACCAACCCGCTCTACACCGGAGCGATCGGCAACAGCTTGTTGATTGCCACAGTTGGCGCCGCCATTGCCACCGCTTGCATCGCGGTCATCGCATTGGTTGCCCACCGTTCCAACTTTCGGTTCCGCGGATCCTTGGAGCACATCGTGCTGTATCCCCGGGCCGTCCCGGGCTTGATCACCGGCATGGCCTTCTTCTGGACGTTTGCCATCCTGGACCGCTCCGGAACCTTCAGAGCTACACTTTGGGCGGTCGGAATCGCCTTCGGGGTCCGCGCACTCGCCATGGGCTATGCCGCGTTCTATCCATCGCTTGCCGCGCTGGGTGCGGACCTGGACCGCGCCGCACGCTCGGCCGGGGCGGATTGGTGGACGGCGATGCGCACCATCATTCTCAGCCTGCTGAGGCCTGCCATGGGCATCTCATTCGTCCTGTTGTTTGTAGCAATGCTCAATGAGGCCGACGCCGCAGTTTTCCTGGTAACCCCCGAAACCCAGGTCTTGGGACTGGCAATGCTTCAAATTGCAGCAAATGGCCTCGGCGGCACCGTCGCCGCCCTCGGAGTCATCCAACTCGTCATCACCGCAGCTGTCCTGGGCGCAGGACGCATTCTGTTTGGAGTTCGCCCTCATGCCTGATCTGGTCATTACCAATCTCACCAAGAAGTTTGGCCGTCTGACGGTCCTGGACAACGTGTCGGTGACCGCTTCCGACGGGCAGATCCTGACGTTGCTTGGCCCAAGCGGCTGCGGCAAGTCCACAACGCTTTGGTCCATCGCAGGACTGCTGAAGCCCGACGGCGGCAGCATCGTTGTGGGCGAGCAGACCTTGTTCAACCATGATTCCTCCGCATTCCTGCCGCCGGAACGCCGTGATTGCGGCGTTGTTTTCCAGTCCTACGCTGTGTGGCCGCACATGAAGGTCCGCGACAACGTGGGCTATCCGCTGCGGCTCCGACGCTACAAGTCCGAGGCACTCCGCCGACGTGTGGACGAAGTGCTTGAGCTGGTTGACCTTTCCGATCAGGCAGACCGCTATCCACATCAGCTCTCCGGTGGCCAGCAGCAACGAGTGGCGCTGGCGCGCGCGTTGGCATTCCCTCCGCGCCTGCTGCTCCTGGACGAGCCGTTTTCCAATCTTGATGCCAAGCTGCGCGAACGTACGCGCGACTGGTTGCTTCAGTTACAACGCAAAATCGGCGTCACCACGGTTTTCGTAACGCACGATCAAGACGAAGCACTGGCAATGAGCGACAAGATTGCGGTCATGTCAGCCGGAGCCGTGCGCCAAATTGGTACGCCGGAGCAGATCTACAATGATCCCGCCGATCTCTTCGTTGCTGACTTCGTTGGCACCAGCAACTTGCTGGAGGGGACAGTCATTGGCCGCTCAAAGGGGATCCTGACGATCAAGATCGACGGGTTGGACCAAGCGATCCACGTACCATCCTCAATTACTTCCGACGGCGTCGTGGTTGCCGTTCGTCCTGAAGCGCTGGCGTTGTTGCCTGATGATGCGTCCTCTGACGGCTACGAGATGACTGTCAACGGACCCGTCCTTGAGCGGTCCTATCATGGCCATCACTTCCGCTACACGGTGGGCGTCGGCGAGCAGGCCCTGGTGGTCGAAACCCGCGAGCGCACGGATTCCTCCCATGTACGTGTGGGCATTCCACGGGACGGCTACAAGTTGTTCCAACCCCGGACTGCTACGGCACCCAAGGCCGAACATTGATTCCGGTCGGGTCCAGCTACCCCATCAGGATCGATCTGTTCAGCGACACTATTACCCGGCCAACGGAGGCCATGCGGCAGGCCGTGGCAAACGCCGAGGTTGGGGATGAACAAAAGGGTGAAGACCCCTCCACCAACGAACTGATTGCCCTGACGCGGGAGCTTCTGGGCAAGGAGGAAGCGGTTTTCCTGCCATCAGGAACGATGTGCAACCAGATCGCCTATGCACTGCACTGCCGGCCCGGCGATGCGATTCTTGTTGATGACAGCGCCCATTCGCTGCGCCATGAGGAAACCGGGGCTCCCGCCTTGGCCGGAGCTATGTACAGGCCCATCAAGGCAGATCGTGGCGTCTTCTCTGTTGCCCAGCTTGAAGCGGCGCTCGGCCCGGAGGGAAGGTCATCGGCCCGGAATGCGGTGCTCTCCATTGAACAGCCATCCAACCTCGGAGGTGGCACGTGCTGGTCGCTGGAGGGCATCACATCAGTGACGAAGGTGGCGCGGGCTCATCGGATCAAAACCCACATGGATGGCGCCCGTCTGCTCAATGCGGTGGTGTCCACCGGCGTATCCGCCCACGATTTTTGTGCCCCGTTTGACTCAGTCTGGCTGGACCTCAGCAAAGGCCTGGGCGCTCCCATGGGAGCGGTGCTGGCCGGCGACGCTGATTTCATCAATGAGGCGTGGCGGCTCAAGCAACGGTGGGGTGGTTCCATGCGTCAATCAGGCATTGTGGCAGCAGCGGGTACTTTTGCCCTCCGCAATAACGTGGACAGGCTGGCAGATGATCATGCGAATGCCCGCCTGCTGGCCGAGTTGCTTGCCGTCCACCCTCACATTTCGATCGACCCACTGGCAGTTCAGACAAATATTGTCCTCTTTGACCTGGTCGACTTCCCCGTCACGGCTGCGGTGCTGGTGGACCGCCTGCTTCAGGAGAGCGGGATCCGGATGGGCGCTTTTGGCCCGTCCACGATTCGTGCCGTCACGCATCTCGACGTTGACATGGAAGACGTACGCCTCGCCGCTGGCGCGCTCAGGGAGTTGCTGGACGAAACCTACTCGATGCACGTAAGCACAAGGAGCAACTAACATGACCATCACTTTTGATGTGACGGACCGTCCCGTACCGTACAGCGTCAGCCGGGCCGCCCGGACAGGTGACGACGTCACCGTGCTTCTCAATGCGCGTGTTGTTGATCCCGAGTCGGGTACCTCTGGTTCCCTGAGCGATGTGTGGCTCCAGGCAGGGCAAATCTCCCGTATTAGTCCTGCCGGCAGTGAGCCCGGCATGGGCAGCGTCCTGGATCTTAAGGGCAGCTTTGTGGCTCCCGGGCTGATGGATGCCCATGTTCACCTGGCCTTCGATGGTGGCGATGACCCGAGGGGAACCTATCAGGGCAGCAGCGATGAAGAGATCATTGCGCAGGTTGTGGCGAATGCGCGGATTGCGCTTCGTGCCGGGACAACCACTGTGCGGGACTGTGGGACACCCCGGCACCTGCTGGCCCCCATGAGGGCAGCTCTCGGTATGGTGTCGGACGTCGCCACGGTGGTTCATTGCGGTGCGCCAATCTGCCGAGTGGGCGGGCACGGTCACGACATGGGCGCAGAGGTACGAACCCGTGAGGACATCGAGACCATCATCGCCGAACAGCACGCGGCCGGCGCCACGTGGATCAAGGTCATGGCCAGCGGCGGCGGCTTTACTCCCGGAACCAGTCCGAGCGTCTTTGAATTCGACCCCACGCTGCTCCGTGAAGCAGTGGCCATCGCCGGCTCGTACGGCATGAGGACTGCAGCCCATGCCCATGCCAGTTCCTCGATGGCCGCGTGCATCAAGGCGGGCGTGCACTCGTTGGAACACGCCTCCATGCTGGGGCCGGATGAGCAGTGTGCGCCCGATCGCGAGCTGTTGCACAGGGCGGCCGATGCCGGGATCCACATTGTGCCGACCGTCGTCGTAGCGGACATCGTCTCCCGGCAATTGCGGGAGGGTCACCAAGTCCTGTCCAACCCGCAGGATCGCAATGTGGTGGCGCGATTGGAATCGCGGTTCACAAACGTGACTGAGTTCCTCCACTCCGGCGTGTCGATCGTGGCGGGGACGGACGCAGGCCCTGCGCACGTCACCTTTGATCTCATTGCCCGCGAGTTGGAACGCTATGTCGACGCCGGACTGGCAGCACAGCATGCACTGCAGTCTGCAACGTGTGAAGCCGCCGACATGCTCGGGTTGGAGGCGCAAGCGGGTCGCATCCGGCCCGGCCTGTGGGCCGACCTCATCGTCACGGCGGCGGACCCCATGCAGGACATCAGCACTCTCGCAACGCCGCTTGGAGTCCTCAAGCGCGGACTACTGATCACACAGTAGCCACCCGACACTGACCAACCAACACTCTCCCTAAGGCATGCAATGAACCTGATCCATGTCAGCGATAACCTGGAGGCGAAGACCGCCTCGACCTTCGAAGACCACCCCCAACTGGACGCACTTGCTGCGATCGAACGCCGCGTTCTGTGGCTTGCGACATCCATGATCCACCACGCAAACAAGGTGCGGCCGAACCCGTCCGGCATCAAGGTAGGCGGGCATCAGGCCTCGAGTGCCTCCATTGCCACGATCATGACCTCGCTCTGGTTCGGGCAGCTTCGCGCCGAAGACCGCGTCTCGGTGAAGCCCCACGCCTCGCCGGTGCTCCACAGCATCAACTATCTGCTGGGTAGCCTGGATGAAAAGTACCTCACAACGCTGCGCGAGTTCGGTGGGCTGCAGAGCTACCCCAGCCGCGCAAAGGACCCGGATCCCGTTGACTACTCCACCGGCTCCGTCGGCATCGGGGCCACCGCGCCAATCTGGGGTGCCATTTCGCGGCGATACATCGAGACCGTGAGCGGTACACCGAACCGTGGGCGCCAGTACTCGCTCGTCGGCGACGCTGAACTGGACGAGGGCGCCATCTGGGAGGCCGTGCTGGACTCGAACGTTGCGGATCTTGGTGAGATCGTCTGGATCGTGGACCTGAACAGGCAGTCCCTTGACCGGGTGGTGCCAAACATTGCCGCGGGCAAGATTGAACGTCTCTTCGAGGCAGCTGGCTGGCAGGTCATCACCGTACGGTTTGGGCATCTCCTGGAGAGCCTCATGGCCAGGACAGGAGGCGCCGCGCTCCGGAAGCGCATTGTTGAGATGTCCAACCCGGAATACCAACGGCTGCTGCGCTGCTCCGCCGAAGAACTGCGCAACAGGCTCCCTGGTGAGGGCGCAAGGGGTGCGGCCATCGCGGAACTTATTGCCGGCGTCGAGGACCAGACCCTGACCCGGGCCATCAGGAACCTGGGCGGGCACGATCTTGCCGCGTTGCGCGAGGCCTACTCCCGGATCGATGACACCCGTCCCACGGTCATCATTGCTTACACCGTCAAGGGCAACGGACTGCCCACCGAGGGCCATCCGCAGAACCACTCTTCGCTCCTCACTGTCGATCAATACCGCCAGCTGGCAGAAAAACTGGACGAGAACCCGGACGCACCATGGGCGCGGTTCGATCCCGTAAGCAGCGAGGGTCAGCTGGTACGGACCACAGCGGAAACCCTGCGCCGCACGGTTGAACCTGCGGTTGCCCCGCCCGCAGTACCGGCAGATTTCGGCAGAACGCCCTCGGGAACAGGCACCACACAGGCAGCCCTGGGCCGCACTTTGCTGGACGTCACCCGTGCGGCGCCCGCCGTCGCCCGTCGATTGGTGACGGTCAGCCCGGACGTGAGTTCCAGCACCAACCTCGCCGGTTGGCTGAACAAGGTGGGTGTGTGGTCAGTGGAAGAGCGCCCCGACTGGTTCAGCGACGACACCGAGACCGTCATGCACTGGCGGGAAAAGCCCACGGGGCAGCACATCGAACTTGGCATAGCCGAGGTAAACCTTGTCAGCCTCCTCGGCGAGCTCGGCGCAACCTGGAGCCGCTGGGGCCAGCCGCTGTTCCCGATCGGAGTGCTCTATGACCCGTTCGTTGAGCGAGCCTTGGAACCATGGTCCTACGGCATCTACGCCGGCGGCCAGTCGATCCTGGTAGGTACGCCGTCGGGCGTTACGCTTGCCCCCGAAGGCGGTGCGCACCAGTCCATCAAGACGCCGTCCATCGGCCTGGAACAGCCCGGCTGCACCAGCTACGAACCAGCCTTCGCCATCGACGTCGAGTGGACGCTGCTCGCCTCCGTGTCCCAACTCGGGAGACCGGGCGGCAAATCCGCCTACCTGCGGCTCTCCACAAAACCCATCGACCAACAACTGGCTGCCGTCCCGGAAGATCCAGCCGCGCGTGAGCGTCGCCGTCGCCAAGTGGTCGCGGGTGGCTACATGCTCCGCGCGGCGGCGACACCGTGCGCGACAATCGTCGCCATGGGCGCCATGGTCCCGGAAGCGGTTGTGGCCTCCGAGCGACTCGCCGCCCAAGGCACCCCCGTGGACGTCATATGCGTCACGAGCCCAGGCCTGCTCTACGACGCCCTGCAAGGCCGCAATGGGCAGAACCCGGACGCGCCGTCCTGGATCCTGGACCAAATCCTGCCGTCAGGGCGCGCCGTCCCCATGGTCACCGTGCTCGACGGCCACCCCCACACACTCGCGTTCCTCGCCGGTGTGCATCAAGTCAAAAGCCGCAACCTCGGCGTAGACACTTTCGGCCAGGCTGGAGGCCTCGAGGACGTCTACCGCTACCACGGGATCGACACCGACAGCATCGTCCGCGCTGTCCTGGATTTGGTCCAATGACAGGGGCTCGGGATCACCCCTTGAAAACCGGCGCCCGCTTCTCCTGGAAAGCCCGGAAACCCTCGGCGTAATCCTCGGTCTTGCAGAGGCGGGCCTGCTCAGTGTTTTCCTCGGCCATGGATGCCCAGAGGCCAAGTCGCTGATCGCGGATGTGGGCCACGAGTTCCTTGGAGGCCTTGAAAGCCTCAGTGGCTCCGGTAGCCACCCGTTCGACGATCGCTCGCGTCATGGCAAGCAACGCATCATCGGGCATCGCACGGCTGAACATTCCCCGTTCAACGGCCTCGGAGCCAGAGATCAGATCGGCTGTGTAGATCAGATCCAGTGTGCGATGCATGCCCAGACGCTCAGTGAAGTACCAGTGCCCGCCGGAATCCAGGGTGGCGCCCAGCTTGGCGAAAGGTGAACCAAATTTGGCATTCTCCCCCACGTACACCACGTCCGTGGCCAACAGCAGTCCGAGACCGACACCCAGGCAGGCACCATGCGCAGCGGCAAAAGTGGGTGCCGGGAATGCGGCCATCTTCTTCAGGAGCGGCTCCACCAGCCCACCGAGATACGCCTGCGCGTCATCGGTTTCGGGGGTAACGCCGGCAATGTCGCGGCCGGCGCAGAAGGCTCGCCCCTCTCCGCGAAGCAGCAGCGCCCGCACCTCACCCCGTGAGCCGGCGGCAGCGGCGTCGTCGTACGCCTTATCCAGTTCCGCGAGCGCGTCCTCGTTGAGCGAGTTCAGCTTTTCGGGGGCATTGAGGACAATTTCGGCAATGCCGTTGGCAATGGAGAGCTCGATCATGGGGACTCCTTAGACGTCGAAGTCGACGGTAACTTCTTCGCTCGTGGGGTGGGACTGGCAGGTGAGGACGTAGCCCTTATCCAGCTCGTCCTGCTCGAGGGCGTAGTTCTCATCCATGGACACCGTACCCGTCACCAGCTTGGCGCGGCAGGTGCCGCAGACCCCGCCCGCACACGCGAACGGAACATCGGGGCGGACACGAAGGGCAGCGTTGAGGATGGACTCGCGGGCATGCGTGGGACTCGCCACCTCGCCCGTCAAGCCGTCCAGCTTGAACGTGATCTTGTAGGTTTCCTTCGACTCGTCCTCCACAACGGGACGGCCGGCATTGCCCTCAGGGCGGTCAGGACGACCAGTGGTGAACAGCTCGAAACGAACGTGCTCGGGCTTCACACCACGGGCAGCGAGTGTGTCGCGGCACAGTTGGACCAGCTCGAACGGCCCACACAGGAACCACTCGTCCACATCCTCGGAATGGATGGCACTGCTCAGCAACGCCTGCAGCTTCTCGGAATCGATGCGGCCGGTCATCAGCGGCGCGATCCGCTGCTCGCGGGACAACACGTGGTGCAGCGCCAGGCGCGAAGGGTACTTGTCCTTCAGGTCCGCCAGTTCCTCCAGGAACATGACGTCCATGGCGGCTTTGTTGGCGTAGATCAGGTCAAAAGTGGTCTCAGGGTTGGCGGCCAGCAGTGTCCGGGCAATCGCGATCACGGGCGTGATGCCCGAGCCTGCAGCGATCGCAACGAAGTTCCCGGGCTCTCCCGCCAACTCCTCGGGGTGGTTCATGGAGTTCATGACGTTGTGCTGGACCGCCGAGCCGTCCTTGCCGTGCCGCGAAATGAACGCACCCTGTGGGCTCATCACGTCCAGGATGTCGCCGGCTTTTAGCTCGGCGTTGGCCCACGTGGAGAAAGTGCCGCCAAGGTCCTTTTTGATGGCCACCCGGATCTCGCTGCTGCCGTCCGCGAAACTGCGCGGCTCTGCGCAGATCGAGTAGCTGCGGCGGACCTCGTGCTGCTCACCATTCTCGTCCGGCAGCGTGGTGCGGAGCGCGACGTACTGGCCAGGAAGGTAGTCGTACTGACCGGCCAGCTCGGCGGGAACAGCGAACGTCACCTCGATTGCGTCGTCCGTAAGGCGCCGGACTTCCGAGACGGTCAGGGAATGGAAAGACGCACGACGGCGGCTGGCCGTCTGGGTTTCGGTGGTCATGGAATTCCTTAGAGGACTTTGAAGTAGTCGAACGGTTCCTTGCAGTCCTGGCAGACGAACAACGCCTTGCAGGACGTGGAACCAAAGCGGGTCAGCTCCTTGGTGTTCAACGACGAACACTGCGGGCATTTCACAGCCAGATTCAAACGAACGGGACCGGAGTGGCCGCCGGCTTTTGAATGGCCACTTGGAGGGGCGATCCCGTACTCCTGCAGCTTGGCCTTGCCGGACTCGGTCATCCAGTCCGTAGTCCAGGCCGGGGAGAGCACCAGGTTGACGTGCACACTCGCGTAGCCCTCCTTTTCGAAGGCCTTCCGCACGTCGTCAGCAATCGCGTCCATCGCCGGGCAGCCCGAGTACGTGGGCGTGATGGTGACCTCGACGGCGGTACGTGAGGTGCCGCCGTCGTCCGCCTTGACTGTGTGCTGCTGCGTATCAGTCGCCTCGACGACGTGGACGCCGCGAAGAATGCCGAGGTCCTCGATGGTGAGGACCGGGATCTCCGGATCGCAGACCGTGGACGCAATGTCCCAGGCCCGCTGCTCTTGTGTCCGCATCTGCGTCCCTGACAGGCTCGTCATGGTGGTCACCAGCTCGCGCCGGGGTGTTCGCGGGCCAGGACCTGCATCTCAGCGAGGATGTAACCCAGGAACTCGGAGTGCTTGCCGCGAYGGCCGCCACCGAGTGCTTGCGGTACGGCGGGGATGTCCAATTCGGCTTCGGCCATGATCTCGCCGGTGAGCCGATCGAACGCAGCGCGCAGGCTAGAGGGCTGAACAGTCACGCCAGCCTCACCCAGGCGTGTAGTGAGCTCATCGTCCTCGAAGAGTTCGTCCACATAGGGCCATACGAGCGTGAAGCCCTGGATGATGCGGGCGCGGGATTCGTCCGTTCCGCCAGCCAGGCGCAGTACCCACTGGGCGCTGTGGTCGCGGTGGTAATCCACTTCCTTCACGGCCTTCGCGGAGATGGCAGCGAGGGTGGGATCAGTGGACTCCATGAGCTGCGTGTAGAGCTCGTACTGGTAGTAGCTGACGATGAACTGGCGAGCGATGGTCACCGCGAAGTCCCCGTTGGGCTGCTCGAAAAGGTGTGCAGAACGGAATTCGTGCTCGCGGCGGAAGTACGCGAGATCGTCCTCGGACTTGTCCCAGGCGGCACCGGCGTAGGTCAGGAACGAGCGCGCGTGGCCCAACTGGTCCAGCGCAATGTTGCCGAGTGCTATGTCTTCCTCGAGCTCCGGAGCACGGGAAATCCAGTGGCCCAGGCGCTGGGCCAGGATCAGTCCGTCGTCGCCGATCCTCAGGGCAAACTCGGCAACGTCCTCGCTCGGCTTGACCTGTCCACGCCGTACTTCAAGGGCGATGTCCTCCGGACGGAGGGCGTTGCCCGGCGTGATGCGGGTGGCGCTGGCTGAACCGTCGCCGGAAGCTCCCGCTCCGCGGACGCCCACGGAGATATCGCCGTGGCCTTCAATAGCGAAGTCAGTGTCTTTATCAGTCATCACAGGTGCTTCACGCCTTCGCTCTTGGTGTAATACGTTGCGTGGCGGTAGTCCTTGCCCTGCGGCGATTCGAAGAAGGCACCCTTGGAATCCGGATCGCTGGAGGTGATGGCATCGGCTGGGACAACCCAGATGGAGACCCCTTCGTTGCGGCGCGTGTAAAGATCGCGTGCATTCCTGAGGGCCATGGCGGCATCAGGAGCATGCAAAGATCCTGCGTGTACGTGCGACAGGCCCCGACTGGAGCGCACGAACACTTCCCAGAGGGACCACGGGGTCTCGTGGTGCTGTTCAGTGGCGGCTGCGACTTTGGGCGCCTCGCGCTTGATCTCGCTGGCCGAGCTTGCCGGTTCTTCCGGGTTACCGTGGGGAGCCATTATGCTGCGTTCACTTTCTCTGCTTGCTTGCGGGCGTAGGCAACGGCGGCTTCGCGAACCCAGGCACCGTTTTCGTGTGCCTCGCGGCGGCGCTCGACGCGCTGCGAGTTGCAGGGGCCGCGGCCGGCCAGGACTTCCTTGAACTCGTTCCAGTCCAGGGGTCCGTGCTCCCACTTCTTGGTTTCTTCGTTGAAACGGATGTCCTTGTCAGGCAGGGCCAGGCCGAGGACCTTGACCTGCTCCACCATCATGCCGACGAACCGGCTGCGCAGTTCATCGTTGCTGAACCGCTTGATGTTCCAGGCCATGGACTGCTTGGAGTTGGGTGAGTCATCATCCGGCGGGCCGAACATCATCAGCGATGGCGCGTACCACCGGTTCACTGCTTCCTGGGCCATCTGCTTCTGCGCAGGCGTGCCGTTGGAAAGTTCCAGCAGGATCTCAAAACCCTGGCGCTGGTGGAAGGACTCTTCCTTGCAGATGCGCACCATTGCGCGCCCGTAAGGACCGTAGGAGGCGCGGCACAGGGGCACCTGGTTGCAAATGGCGGCGCCATCCACAAGCCAACCGATGGCTCCCATATCCGCCCAGGAAATCGCCGGGTAGTTGAAGATCGACGAGTACCGGGCTTTGCCGGCAATGAGGTCTTCCATCATCTTGTCCCGGGTCTGCCCCAGGGTCTCAGCTGCCGAGTAGAGGTACAGGCCGTGGCCTGCCTCGTCCTGGACCTTGGCCATGAGGATGGACTTGCGCTTCAGGCTCGGAGCGCGGGTGATCCAGTTGGCTTCCGGCTGCATGCCGATGATTTCCGAGTGCGCGTGCTGCGAGATCTGACGCAGCAAAGTCTTGCGGTAAGCCTCCGGCATCCAGTCGCGCGGTTCGATGCGCGAGTCTTCCGAGATGATGCGATCAAAGTATGCCTTCCCGGCTGCCTCCCGCTCCTGCTCTTCCGGGGACAGCTCAGCGGGCACTGATTGCAGATTCTGCGATGCCATGGTTGCTCCTAATAAATTACCGACCGTTCGTTCAGAATATGCGGAGCGGGCGTTTTCAGTCAAGCGTTCGGTTCTCGTTGAAGACCCGTTGAGCAGCATGGGTGCAGCTGGGCGTTGTGACAAGGTGGTCTTTGCTGCCCGTGTTAACTTGGGATGGGACCTGAGCCGTCCAAAGCCCCCGCAAGAAAAGAGCCTCACGTGGAATCGCCCCAGCCCTTTAGGATCCTCACCGTCTGCACAGGGAACATTTGCCGCTCCCCTGTGGCAGAACGGCTGCTGCAGGCGGGGCTGAACCACGCAAGCCCAGGATCATTCGAGGTTCGCAGCGCCGGCACCCGCGCCATGGTCGGAGAGCCGATTCAGCCCCTGTCGGCCAAGATGATCAGCACCTTCCGTGGCAGCCCCGACAACTTCGCTGCCAGGCAGCTCAACCAGAAGATCCTGCGGGAAACCGACCTCGTGCTTGCCATGACGTCCAGGCACCGGGGCGAAGTTCTTCAGCTGGATGCTTCTCTGCTAAAGCGAACGTTCACTATCCGTGAATTTGCCAGGATGCTTGCCGTCCTGGAGGCCCGTGGCGATCTTGTTCCGGAGGGCGACATCGTGGAATTCTGGCGGGCTCTTCCGGCCCGGGCCGCTTCCGTACGCCATCTGGCCCTGCCAGCCGATCCCACCGATAACGACGTCGTAGACCCCTACCGACGAGCGGAAGAGGTCTACAACCAGATGGAGGATGAGCTGGCCCCGGCCATCCTGGGCATACTCCGGTTTGCGCGTCTGACGGCCCCGGCCTAGTTAGCTGTCTTTCCAGTTAGGTCGGACTAGTTAAGCCCAATCACTAACATCTGGCTCGTGCCGGGGATGCACGTCTGCAGGACAACTGCCGGGAAGCCGCCGAAGACAGCCGCTACGTTGTTGGTTGTTCCGGGATTGGGCACTTGTCCCCTTCCGGTCACTGTGTACGTGCCGTAGCCCGGGATGTTAACCGTTTGTCCCACACCGATGCCGGAGAAGCGTGCCCAACCTCCACAGAAGTCGTGCTCGGTGATGAACAATGCGTAGCCATCCGTGGGAGTGAAGTGGATGGGCCCAATGCAAGCGTCCACCAGGCTCTGGCCTCCGGATCCAGCCACGTAGATCGTCCAACCTGCGGCTACTGGAGCAGCAGCTTGCGCTGGAGCAGCCTGCGCAGGGGCCGCCTGGGCGGGGGCGGCAGCGGGTGCTGGTGCCGGCGCCGGATTGATGAGCGGAACAGCTGGTCCAGTAAGTTTCAGCACTTGCCCGGGCACGATGACCGAGTAGCCGCTCAGGCCATTGGCAGCCAGCATGTCATTCATGTTCACGCCGAACCGTGCAGCTATGGAGCCCACGGTATCTCCGCTGGCAACCGTATAAAGGTTGGTATCCACAGCTGGCGGCGCTGGTTCGGCCGGCGCAGCCGGTGCAGGTTCTGCAGGCGGCGCCGCCGCTGGCACCGCCGGTTCGACGGCGGGAACCTTGGCTTCGGCTGCAGGCGCCACTGCTGCTTCACTCGCGGCGGCCGTGGCCGGGTTGGAGTCTGTGGCCTGGTTGGAGTCAGTGGCCTGGGGAGCCGCCAGTTGTTCATTGGACACCGTTTGGCCCATATCAGCGGCGGGGTTGTTTGCCTGTGAAAGAACCCCAAAAATCAAAGGGATTAGCCCTATGACAACAATGATGGCAATTGCGATCAGAAGGACTTTATTCTTGCGAGACCCAAGCAGCAGGGTACCGCCGGGCGCGCTCTTTGACAGAGTCGTTTGAAGCTCGTCATGATAAATGTTCATTGGGTATCCCAGAATCCAAGGCGTCGGTCTGAGCACGCAGAAGTCCCATGGGAGGGGCGTATGCGATAGCGCAGAAATGTTGTGGGGAGCACCACTCGTCACGTGCGAGGGAGCGAACCACCGCTGAGCCGGCGGAACAGAATTTCAGAAACCCTAGGGAACTTAATGCTAGGAATTGGCCATTGGCACCGCACGAGTAACAGATACTCGTCTTTTTCTCCGGAGTCCGGGAATTGCACTAAGTAGTACGCATCTTTTCCGGAACACACCACTTGCCTTGATCTTTTCCTGAGCAAGTGCTGATGGATTGCAGGAGTGGTTCTTGATCCTGGCCCGGCACAGTGTTTCTTGTCAGCCACTCAGGGCCGGCACATGAAACGGCCGGCCGGCAGCGGTGGCCTCCCGAAAGGACACCGATTCCCATGGCCATCAGCCTCAAGACCACCTCCGGCAAGGTCCTCGCTTCCGTCGCACTGCTCGGCACCGCAGCCGCGGTCGCCGGCATGGGAACCTACGGCGCGTTCACTTCCTCCACCTCGGCCAGCCAGCAAGTCGGCCAGCCAGCAAGTCACCGCCGGCA
>NZ_JBFTIL010000016.1:0-155720 GCF_056394745.1 Paenarthrobacter sp. 10N417 | reverse complement strand
ATTCTTGGACATCAGAAAGGTGCTTCTTTCTGCCAGGGGGTTAGTGCGTCAACAACACTATTTTCCCAGCTCAGAAGCACCTTTCGTCGTTTAACACGCCCCCAGACAGCCAACCCTCATGAAATCGCCGGGCTAGTCCTCCCCGCTTAAAGCAACGCGGGGTCACTTCCGGCCCATAAATCCCCTCGGGATGGGCCATAAGTGACCCCGCGTTGCTCTTTTAAGCGGGCCAGGTCTGTTGCCGGGAGAGCTGGTCCGTGAATTCCGGTCCGGGAAGAGGGCGTCCGAAGTAATAGCCCTGTCCACTCGTGCACCCGATGCTCCGCAGCGCTTCGGCTTGTTCCGCCGTTTCGATCCCCTCCCAGATACCCTTCAGTCCACACGAGCGGATTACCTGTTGGATCGCGGCGAGGAAGCCCAGCTGCGTACTGTCTTTGCTCAGTTCCTGGACGAATTGCCGGTCCACTTTCACACAGTCCACGGGGAGTTTTCGCAGGTATCCCATGGATGAGTAGCCCGTGCCGAAGTCGTCGATCTCCAGCCCGACGCCCAAACGGTGCAGGCTCGCCAAGGTGTAACGGTCCAGCTCGTTGTTCTGGATAATTGCACTCTCCGTGAGCTCCAAAACCAGTGATTCCGGAGGCAGCCCCGTTTTGGCCAAGGCGTCCCGCACGTCGTCCACGAACTCCAGGCTTTGCAGATCTGCAGCCGAGACATTGATTCGCATCGTGAAATCGTGTTGTGCCGTGACGGGGTTGTCCCGCCACTGGCGCAGTTGCTCCACGGCCGCCCGGAGGACCCAGCGGCCCAGCTCGGCGATCAAGCCTGTGGCCTCTGCGACGGGAATGAAGTGGTCCGGCATGATGAGCCCACGCACAGGGTGGTTCCAGCGGACCAAGGCCTCGCTGCCCTCAATCCGGCCGGTAGCCAGGTCAACGATCGGCTGGTAGAAGAGGACCAACTGATCCGAGCGGATGGCTTCCCGGAGTTCCCCCACGATCTGGCGCTGGAGTTGCCGGGCATGAAGCGTGGAGGGATCGAACAACTTGAGCTTGTTCCGGCCCTCGCTCTTGGACTCCTCCATCGCCATATCGGCCTCCTGGAGAAGGTCCTCGACGCTATGGTGCGGCTCGGCAATCCGAAGGCCCATGCTTGCACCACAGCGGACACTGCTGTTCCCGAGGTCGATGTTGGGTTCCAGCGCCGCAAGGATACGGTTTCCGACGGCGGCCGCCCGGTTTTGCGGCGTGGCGGGCAACAGCACGGCGAATTCGTCGCCGCCAAGGCGGGTAACGACGTCGTTCTCCCTCACCGCCGAGCGGATCCGCATCCCGACAATGACCAGAATCTGGTCCGCCGACGCGTAGCCGGCGGACTTCTTGAGTCCCTTGAAGCCATCCAAGGTGACGAGGAGGAGTGCGGCTGGGAGGGCGCCGCGCGCAGCAGCCTCCTGCGCTTCAATGAAGGCATCCACCAAAGCCAGTCGGTTGCCAAGCCCCGTGAGGGCATCCGTGAAGACTTCCCGCCGCTGTTCGTGGCGTGCTTGGTGGAGCTCCTCCATCAACGCGGTGATATGCCGCTCCAGTTTCCCGATCCGAGCGTCAATGTCAGAGGGAAAGGCGCGGCTGGGCTGGATTCGGCTGGGCTGTGTCGCGCTGGGTGGTGTCCCGCTGGGTGGTGTCCCGCTGGGTGGTGTTCCCCTGGGCTGGGCCCCGCTCACGACGCTTCCATGCGCCGCAGGCTACTGTCCGCTACCGCACTAGGTTTGGCGACAGGATTGCGGCGTTCGTCGAGGAAAAGGCGGTACGAGGCGACATCGAGCCTGCCGTCTCCTTCAATCGGGGTCCCGGCGCGGTACACGTGGGTAATCCAGGACCCTCCCAGGATGGCTTCGATCCACGCATCGCATTCGGCCAATGGAAGGGGTACACGTGTTCCGGTGTTCCGCCGATGCCCGGCGATGGAGACCGTAATGCAACTGCCCAGGAGTCCCTTATCGGCGGTGAACCATGCAAGGCCCTCGACATCGGCCACAATGGTCAGGTTTGCGCTGTCATCACCTACGGACTGGACGGGTTGCATGCGCACGGAACGCCGGGCCACATTCAAGGCTGACGGTGTTCCAGCCTGGTACGGGGCACTGGTGATGTCCTGGCGGAAGGCATTCAGTTCCTGGTTGTGCTGGATCTGGATGCGGGTGGTGAGTGCATTGATGGTCATGATCGTGCCTCGTCAGCGATAGTGGCCGCCTGGAGGCGGTCGGCTCCTACAATCCGGTTTCTTCCCTGTGCTTTGGCGCTGTACAGCGCTGCGTCTGCCACCTCGATCATCGAGGTGAGATCTGAGGCAGCGGGGGTGCTGGCCGTGACTCCGTAACTGATGGTGGGGAAGGCGACGCCCTCCGGAACCTCAGTGGATGCCAGGCGGCGGCTGATCTCGGCTGCGATGTTTTGGGCCCGCTCCTGCGTGGCTCCGGGGAGGAAAAGAACAAATTCTTCCCCACCGTACCTGCCGATGAGGTCCGTTGATCTGACCGATGACGTGCAGGCGTCGGCGAAAGCTTTCAGGGCGACGTCCCCGGCGCGGTGCCCGTGGGCGTCGTTGACCAGCTTGAAGTGGTCCAGATCTGCCAGGACAATCGCAGCACCGGACTCGTTGGCCCGCAGTCGTTTGAGTTCGGTGGATGCCAGGTCCAGGAAGGCTCCCCGGTTGAGCAGGCCTGTCAGATGATCCTTGGTGGCCCGTTCCTTCAGGCCCTTGATCAGTTGGTCGGCACTCAACGTGGTCATGCTGAAGGACACCGTAACCAGGAGGACCAAGGACACCAGGCCCGAGGGCGCAGGACCAAAATAGGTGCGGAATGTGGCACTGTCGGGGCCTTCCAATGCGTAAACTACCCACCGGCCCAGGTAGTAGATCGCCAGGAGTCCGGCAGCCAGGGAAAGGGCTTTGTGCACTTGCGAGTGGGTCGCCTTGATGAACCACAAGTCACGGGCCGCCAATGCGATGCCAAGGGTCATCATTGCCAGGTACACGAAGCCGCCGGACCACACATTGGAGCCGGGACTTTCCAGGACGGAGGCGACCGCCGTGATGACAGGAGCAACGGCGAGCTGCCATGGTGCCGCTTTAAGGTCCCGCAGAGTACGGGCGCCGGCCCAAACGCTGAACGCTCCGGCCACCACCAGAACGTTGCCGAAAGGGTTGGCCCAGTGCTGCGCGGGTGTGCCATTCAGGAGGAACGCCGTGTTTCCCAGCATGAACTGCAGCAAGGCCAGACTCCACCAGCCCGCGTACGGTGACCTCGTGCGGCGGTACGAGGCGAGGAACAGCGCAAAGAGCGTCAACGTGACCACTCCGAGGGCAATCCTCACCGAAAACGAGTCGAGCACCATTGTTCGCTCCTGCCGATTGGTCCCACGCCAATTTCTAACATGTCAGGGTTCCTGTCAACGCGGAACCTCTCCACATGTTGGCCGTGCCGGGAACCTTGTAATACCCGCGGATCTCATAGGTCCAGTTGCCCACGGTTTGGATTCCCGATTTATAGGACTTTCCGGCATTTTTGCTGAGGTCGCCTGTGAATTCCAGGGTCCCCAAAGGGTTGTACAGCTTGATCTCGTGATAGTTCGCGCCCGAAACTTCCGAGAACGAATTCACATCAACGGCAACCTTGGCACCATTCGCCGAACACGTCATGATCACGTCGGCACTCGCAGGGGCAAGGAGACGCATGGCCGAGTACTGCGGGGTGGCATTCCCGGTGTCAGAGAAAGCGGCAAGTGCGGCGGCGGGTCCGGCCATCATGGAAGCAGCGACGGCGGTTACGCCCGCGAGTGCGCGCCAGGTATGGTTCTTGCTCATGCCGCCCGCCCCCTTAGCTGCTTCTGGCCTTGCTGTGGTTCCAGTCTGACCGCGCTGGATCAACCCCGGTGCGACATTTCCTCAAGATTGGCTCAGGATTGGGGGCCGGAGACGTGCTCATAATGAACCATGTGGATCGGTTGGATTGAATTCGATGTGCTCCTGGGCGATGTCCATAGCCTGAAGGAGAAACGCTCGCTCGTGCGCCCCGTCATTGCTGAACTCAAACGCCGCTTCGAGGTGTCCGCAGCCGAGACCGGGTTGCAGGACCAATATCGCCGGACCTTGCTGGGCGCGGCACTGGTGGCGCCTGACCGCGCGCACCTTAAGGAAGTGCTCGACGCCGTTGAACGGTTCGTTGCCGCCCGGCCCGAGCTTGAGCTTCTCAGCGCAAGGCAACGCGAGATGCACAGTGAAGATTAAGTACAGTGAAGATTAAGTACAGCGAAGACTAGGTGTACACAAACCCGGGTTAGTAGCCGATGACCGCGAGCCGGGTTGAATCCAGGTGGGCATCGATCGCTTGGTGTGCAGCGTCCAGGCTCCGGCTGCGCAGGGCATCGACAATCAGCTGATGCTCGCGGAGAACGTCCCCGGCACGGTCTGTCCCCTGCGTGACAGCACGGACACCAATCCTGAGTTGCCGCTGCCGAAGGGAAGCGTAGAAATCGGCCAGGATTGGATTTCCTCCCGCACGGACCACGAGCGTGTGGAATTCGGTGTCCAACTCAATGAACCGAGCGGGGTCGTCCTTCGCTTCGTGCTGCTGGTCGATGATGCGTTGGAACGCGTCGATCTGCCCATCCGGCATGCTGTCCAGTGCTGAGACGGCCCACTTCTCCACCACGGAGCGGGCCTGCAGGATGGCTCGGACATCGGGGTCCGAGATTGGCGGAACGTAAGCGCCTTTGTGTGGGATCCGTTTGACGAAACCCTCGGCTTCGAGGCGCAACAATGCCTCACGGACTGGTGTGCGCGAGGTGCCGGTGGACTTGGCGAGGACCGCCTCGTTGAGGAAGGTCTCCTCGTCTCGCGGCAGGGCAGCGATATAGCTTTTCATCCACTGATAGGCCACTTCGGGCTGGGATTGAGCAGTGGGAGTCATCTGGATCATGAAGAGCCTTTCTCGCGAAGCCCAGTATACGAGTTGCATTCAGGACGGACCCGGACACGCACGAAAAACTTCTTCACTGAATGTAGACGGGTTGTATACAACTAGTCTACAGTGTTGTTCAGTGACTCCGCTCACGCATTTGGAACCCCTCAATTTCCTGGGATCGCTTCGCTTCACCGAAGCCTCCCAACCGCAAAAGGATCCCCACCATGACCGATTTGAAGAAAGCAGAACTGAGGCAGCAGAAGCATTCCAGCCTGCCCGTTGTCGCTGCATCGAGCCTTGCCGGCACGGCCGTCGAATGGTACGACTTCTTTCTCTACGGCACCGCTGCCGCATTGGTTTTCAACAAGCTCTTTTTCCCAACCTCTGACCCGCTTGTGGGCACCATGCTGGCCCTCGGAACATTTGCCGCCGGCTTCCTTGCCCGTCCTTTGGGCGCCATCGTCCTGGGGCACCTCGGCGATAAACATGGCCGTCGCGCCACACTTGTAGCCAGCCTCATGCTCATGGGCGTGGCCACCACACTTATTGCGTTCATCCCTTCCTATGCAGCCATCGGCGTCGCAGCACCGTTGCTGCTCTTGCTGCTGCGCCTGATCCAGGGATTCGCACTGGGTGGCGAATGGGGCGGGGCCGTTCTCCTCGTCTCCGAGCACAGCAATGACAGTGCACGGCGGGCGTTCTGGGCATCCTGGCCCAACATCGGTCCGCCGCTGGGCAACCTCATGGCCGCAGGTGTGCTGGCAATCCTCGCCGCGACCATGCCCGAAAGTGAATTCCTTGCCTGGGGCTGGCGTCTCGCGTTCGGGCTCTCCGCCCTGCTGGTGATCATTGGCCTCGTCCTGCGTCTCTACGTTCAGGAGACTCCCCTGTTCAAGGAAGCACAGCTGAAGCGCGAGGCAGAAGCCATCAAGGAACGGAAATTGCCTCTGGCCATTCTGTTCCGCCGCAACTGGCGCCAACTGCTCATCGCCACCGGCAGCCGCATGGGTGAGAACGCAGGCTTCTACATCTACTCGCTGTTCATCATCACCTACGTCACCCAGATCATGGGCTTGCAGCGGCAGACCGGCCTCACCGCCGTCATGATCGGCCAGGGCGTCGCCGTCGTCGCTATCCCCATCCTGGCGCTTTATGCGGACAAAGTGGGCCGCAAGCCCATCATGATCGGCGCTTCCATCGCCACCGTCATCTGGGCGTTCGCGTTCTTCGCCCTGCTGAACACTGGCCAGGTGTGGGGCATCATTGCTGCCGCCGTCGGTGGCCTGTTGATCTTCGCCGCCTACAGCTCCGTGATCGGTGCGTTCTTCTCCGAACTCTTCCCCACCGATGTCCGGTACAGCGGCACCTCGGTTGCCTACAACCTCGCCTCACTGATCGCCGGCTCGCTGTCCCCCATCATTGCCCTGGCTCTCTACAGCGCCTTCGGCACCGGCTACGCGATCGGCATCTACCTCGCCGCGATGGGCCTGATCTCCATGGTCTCGGTCATGTTCGCCAAGGAGACCAAGGGCCTGCGGCTCAGCGACCTGGACGAACCCGTCAAGTAAGCACCCGCGAGATGGCACTTCACACCCATATTTGCCCCAAACACGGGCGCGAAGTGCCGTCTCGGAACCACCGAAAGTAAGGAAACAACCATGAAAGTCGCACTCGTCCAGGTGGCCAGCCCGGATTCGGAAACCCGTGGTCAGCGGATAGATCGCGTTGAAGCAATTCTTCGCGGCATCGAGGGTGCCGAGCTGATCGTCCTCCCCGAACTGTGGAGTGCCGGATACTTCCACTTCGATGAGTACCAGGCCCTGGCCGAGACCCTCACTGGCCCCACGATGTCCATGTGCTCACGCATGGCGGCAGACCTTGGTGTGTACCTTCACGTCGGGAGCATCATCGAGGCCGGCGAGGACGGACGCCTCAGCAACACGTCCATCCTGCTGGGACCGGACGGGAAAATCCTGCACTCGTACCAGAAGATCCACGTCTTTGGTTACAAGTCCAAGGAAGCCAGCCTCCTCACGGCGGGATCCTCACTGCCGGTGGTGGAACTGCCGTTCGGAGCTACGGCGGGGATCACCTGCTATGACCTCCGGTTCCCGGGATTGTGGATGGAGCTGAGCACCCGGGGCGCAGAAATCGTTATCGTCCCGGCAGCCTGGCCCGGAGCGCGCCGCGAACACTGGCGGCTTCTCACAACCGCCAGGGCACTGGAGCACCAGATCTTCGTCATTGCCTGCAACGCCGCAGGCAGCCAGGAAGGCGTGGAACTTGGCGGACACAGCCGGGTGGTGGACCCGGCCGGCAACGTACTCGCCGAAGCCGGTGCAGGGGAATCCGTGCTCATGGTGGACATCGATCCCGACCAGGTCAATGCAGTGCGTACCGAATTCCCCGTCATTGGCGATCGGCTCGCGGACTACGACGCACTTGCCGTTTGAGGAATCCGGCCGTTTGACCAGTTTGGCGAGACTGACCCACAACGATTTAGGCAGCATTCAAGGAGACGGAATGGAAACAACAAGGCAAGTCCCACTCACCTTCAGGGTGGCGGGCACCGACAAGACCATTGTGGTCTCGGACTTCCACGCAGTAGTGGCCGGCTATACCGGCAGGGATCCGAAGGCCGTGCAGCATCACATCGATGAGCTGGCAGCCATTGGCGTAGCTCCACCGCCGGAAGTGCCCATGTTCTACCGGATGGACTCGCACCTGTTCGATACATCAGGCGAACACGACACCAGCAACAACCTGACCTCCGGCGAGATCGAGCCTCTCTATATTCGCCACAACGGCAAGTTCTACCTCGGCATCGGTTCCGACCACACGGACAGGGATATCGAGGCCCAGGATATTGGCGATTCCAAAAGGGCATGCCCCAAGCCCATCGCAACCGAGGTCATCGAAGTCCCCTCACTCGAGGACCTGGACCTTGACCAGTGCACCGCCCGCTCGTGGGTGGACGGCGAACTGTACCAAGAGGGCTCGTTGGCGGGCCTGCGCAAGCCGGCGGACGTCGTCGAAAAGCTCCTGGCGCGGACAGACATTGGTGACGCCGACTTCATGTGCCTGGGTGGCACTCTTCCACTCCTCAAGGGGAATTTCGTTGACGGAACTTCCTGGAAAGTAGAGCTCTCGTTCCCCGATGGGACGAGAATCGAACACAACTACAAAATCAAGAAAGGCTCACTTCGATGAGAACCGGAAAGCAATACCTGAAGTCCCTGAACGATGGCCGGACGGTGATCCTCGATGGCGAGGTAGTTGGCAACGTGCTGGAACACCCGGCGTTCGCGAAGGTCGCCCAGACCATGGCTGAGCTGTTCGACATCGCAGCCGATCCCAGCAACGGCATGCAGTTCCATTCAGAAGAGATTGATGGACCCGCGAACCGCACCTTCGCTGCTCCGCGCACCCAGGAAGAGCTCGTCCTCCGGCGCCACGCCATTGAAAAGTGGGCCAAGCACACCCATGGCTGGGTAGGCCGCAGCCCCGACCACGTTGGTACCTTCTTCGCCGCTTTCGGCTCCCACGCGGACGTGTTCAAGAATGACGAGCGCGACTTCGCCGGCAACGTGGAGCGGTACTACAAGAAGATCCTTTCCGAGAACCTGTACCTTTCCTACGCGATCATTCCGCCACAGGTTTCCCGCGCAACCACGGCGTCCGGCTGGGAAGGCGAATACCTGCAGGTCGGCGTCGTGCGTGAAACCGAGGAAGGCATCATCGTCCGCGGTTCGCAGATGCTTGCCACGGGCGCAGCGATTGCGGACGAAGTGTTCGTCACCTGCATCAAGCCGCTTGGCCCGGATGATGTGGACTTTGCCGTCAGCTTCGCCGTTCCCGTGGCGACCGACGGGTTGAAGCTGTACTGCCGCCGTCCGTTCGCGCCGGCAGCCACCAGCGACTTCGACTACCCGCTGACCAGCCACTACGACGAGCCCGACGCGTTGGTAGTTTTCGATGACGTGCTCATCCCCTGGGACCGCGTTTTCATCAACCGGAACATCGATACGCTCCGCCGCCAGTTCTTCGATACCGGTGCCCACGCGCTGGGAAACTGGCAGGCGCAGATCAGGTTCTCCACCAAGCTGAAGTTCATTGCTTCTGTTGCCCGCAAGGTCACCCAGGTGAACGGCACGGACAAGATCCCCGGAGTCCAGGAGAAGCTTGGCGAGCTCGCCGCGATCGTCCAGTCTGTTGAATCGGCGGTTCTTGCGGCCGAATACACAGCAACGGTTGACGACGCCGGCATGGTGGTTCCCGGGAAGAGCGCCCTTTACGGGGCCATGGGTCTTCAGTCCGAGACGTACCCGCGCGTGATTTCGATCCTTCGTGACCTGGTGGGTGGTGGCGTGCTTCAGCTGCCCTCCAGCGTTGCCGACATGACCAGCAGTGTGACCCGTCCGGACATGGAACGCTACGTGCAGTCCCCCGGTGTTGCCAGCGAAGAGCGCGTGAAGCTGTTCAAGTTGGCCTGGGACATCATCGGCTCCGAATTCGCCGGCCGCCACCAGCAGTACGAAATGTTCTACGCTGGTGCCCCGTTCGTGGTCCGTGGGGCGTACACCTACCGGAACTACGGCTACGACGCCCTGGTTGCTGAGCTGGACAAGTACCTTGGTTCGTACAGCATCAACGGCCCAGTAGACGGCAGCGTCAACGGCATGGAAGGAGAATAGCCATGGCAAAGCCCGAATTCGAGTTCACCCCCACCTCATCGGTGGACTTCGCACCCTGCAACCCGCACATTGAAGGCCTGTCCGAGGCCATCCTTGCCCGGGATTCAGACAATGACAGTGTCACGCGCATCCTCAAGTTCGAGCCCGGCACCGACACCTCGCCAAACGGCGTCCTGACCCACGATTTCTGGGAAGAGGTCTTCATCTTCGAGGGCTCGTTCGTGGACCAGCGCCTGGGCAAGACCTTCAAAGCCGGCGACTGGGCAACCCGTCCGCCGGGCATGGAACACGGTCCATGGGTTTCCGAAACGGGGGCCAAGATGTTCGAGGTCCGGTACTACGCCGATCCAGTACAAGCCGAACGGAGCAACTGACATGAGCCTCGCACCGCTCTTCACTGTTCCCGATGCCATGGGAATGCGCCGCGCCATGGGCCGCTTCCTCACCGGTGTCGCCGTGGTCACCACCAAGCACGAGGATGAGCTGTACGGGATGACCATCAGCTCGCTGACCTCCATCAGCCTGGAACCGCCCATCCTCATGATCTCGCTGAACTTCGGAACGCGGACGGGTGAGGCATTGATCGAGAGCGGCAAGTTCGCCGTCTCGATCCTTGGGGCCAAGCAAGAGTCGATGGCACGACGCTTTGCGGTGCGAGGCGGCGACCGTTTCGGCGACGGCGAATTCGACATGACCGAGAACGGGCTTCCCGTCATCAAGGGAGCCCTCGCCCAGGCGGATTGCACCGTTGTGCAGCAGTACGACGTCGGAGATCACCAGGTCTTCTTCGGCCAGGTCACCACGTGCCGCGACCGGGACGGCGAAGTGCTCGCGTTCAAGGCGGGCCGCTTCGGCTCATTCTCCGACTTCGGCCACGCGGAGATCCCCTGGATGTTCTAACCCCCTTTTAAAGCAACGCGGGGTCACCTACGGCCCATAAATCCCCTTGGGATGGGCCGTAGGTGACCCCGCGTTGCGTTTACTTGGAGGTGCCCTGCGAGACCGAACCCTGCAGCTGGCGCTGGAAGATGATGTAGACGATCAGGACCGGAACCACCGTGACAGTGACTGCCGCGAAGAGTGCCCCAAAGTCCACGGCGTACCCCATCTGGCCCGCGAAGGCGGCAAGACCCTGGGAAAGAACACGCGGCCCGGCAGCGTTGATGGATACCGGGATGAGGAACTGGTTCCACAGGCCCAGGAAGTTGAAGATGGCAACCGAGGCGAGGCCCGGCTTGGCCATCGGCAGCATGACCTGGAAGAACGTCCGCCACTCCCCTGCGCCGTCAAGTGCTGCTGCTTCAGTGATTTCGTGCGGCAGCGACTTGAAGAAGGAGAACAGGAAGAACACTGTGAACGGTAGCGCGAACCCCACGTACACGATGATCAGGCCTGGCAGGGTGTTCAGCAGTCCGATGTTCTTCAGCACGAAGAACAGCGGGACCATGGCGAGGAAGATCGGGAACGTCAGGCCAGCCAGCATGAGGTAGTAGATCGCCCGGCTGCCCGGGAACGTGTACCTGGCCAGGACGTAGGCGCACATTGCACCGAGCACCATAACGATCACCAGTGCCGAACCAACCACAACCACCGAGTTCAGGAAGTAGTTCCCGATCCCGGCCTCACTCCAGGCCTTCACATAGTTGTCGAACCGCCAAACCGAAGGCAACGCGAACGGCGAGGCAAAGATCTCGCTGGACGTCTTGAAGGACGACATGAACGTCCACAACAACGGCAGGATCACGATGAGCGACCAAATGGTCAGTGCCGTGTGGGAGACAGCCCCCACGAGTTTGTCCCCGGGCGTAGTGGCGGGTTTGCGCGGCTGGAAATGCAGCGACTTCATTTCAGGGGTTGAGACTTTTGTTGTCATTAGATGCTCACGTCCTTGTCGCCACCAGTGAGCCGGTTAATCACGAACACCAGGCCGGAGAAGATCAGCGTGGCCACAGCCAGGACAACGCCCATGGCGCTGGCCAGGCCGAATTGGCCCTTGCTGAACGCCGTGAAGAACAACTGCTGTGCCATCACAAGCGTTGAGTTGTCCGGACCACCGCCGGAGTTCAGTGCCGCCATGTAAACGAACGCATCGAGCGCCAGGATACCCATGTAGATGTAAGCGGTCTGGATGTTGTCCCTGATGAGCGGGATGGTAATGGAGACGGCGGTACGGAGCCTTCCGGCGCCGTCGATCCTTGCGGCCTCGAACAGCTCAGCAGGAATGCCCTTGATACCGGCCACGAAAAGGACCATGTAGAAGCCAACGAAGCCCCACACAATCACGAACATGGTGGCGGTCATGGCCGTGTTCTTATCGCCCAGCCACGCGAAGCTCTTGAACTGGTCAAGGCCCAGGCTGGTGAGGATCCCGTTGAGCAAGCCACCTGAAGGATCGTAGATCTGGCCCCACATGATGCCGATTGCGATGGCGGGGATGGTGTAAGGGAAGAAGGACACAACGCGGTAGAAGCTGGAATTGCGCAGGCCTTTGATCTGGCCCTTGCTGCTCCCGCCAACGGTCACCATGGTGGCCAGCACCAGGCTCAGGATGATGGTGACGATTGGCAGCACGATGACCAGGAGGATGTTGTTCCCCATGGCCTTCATGAAGATGTCGTCCGAGAAGATCCTGGCGTAGTTCTCAAAGCCGATGAAGTTCTGTGTGGGCGAAAAACCCGACCAGTCCGTCAACGAATACCCGAAGGCCTGGATGAACGGCCAGATCACGAACAAGAGATAGATCGCCAACGGCAGGCCAAGGAACACCGCGAAAAAGCTGACTTTGTCCCACGTCAGCGGCTTGCGCCGGCGCCTCACCACAACCGGTGGGGCCATGGCCGGAACGACGGCGGCCAGGCCGTCGTCGTTCCGGCTCTGCTTGGTTTTCACTACGGTCACTTCACTTCAATCTTCTTGACCGAGCTGTCGTTGCGGACCTTGTCGGTGATGTTCTGCAGGGCCGAGGTCAGCGTGGCGACGTCCGACTTGCCATCGAGGAAGGTGTTCCAGACGACGAGCTGGTCCTTGTTGGTGCCGTAAAGGTCGATGAAGTTCCAGGTATAGATGTTCTCGCCTGCGTCGCTGAGCAGCTTTGTCTGCGAGACCAACGCCGTGGAACCGAAGCCATCGGCCGGGACGGTGTCCTTGACGATGGTGGGAGCAAGCTTGGTCTTGGCGAAGTTGGTAGCAGCTTCCTTGGAGAGCATGACGCGGAGCAACTCCTTGCCGCCGGCAACGTTCTTGCCCTGGGAGGGAACCACGTAAGGCTCGCCCGCTGCACTGTGCAGCGATGCGTACGGCTTCTTGGGGCTGGCGCTCACTGAGGGCACGGGGGCGCCCGTCATCTTGAAGTCCGCCTTCGTCTGGTCCTTCATCTCGTTTTCGATCCACGAACCGGACGGGTAGAACACCGCTTCCTGGGCGTTGCTCCACTGGGCCTGGGCTGCGGTGAACTGCGTTCCGGAACCGCCAGGCTTGAAGTACCCCGCCTTGACGATCTTGTCCAAAGCTGTGAAGACGGACTGTATGGCCGGGTGCGACCAGCAGTCTGCCTTGAGGTTCTCCAAAGCCAACCGGACGTCGTCGCCACCTTCCTTGATAGCGGAAGCGACCGCCATTTCCTGGTAATACGTGGCAGCTTCCTTGCCCCAGAGGAACAGGTACTTGCCCTTGGCCTTGGCCTGCTCGCCCAGCGCATACATTTCGTCCCAGGTCTTGGGAACGGTCCAGCCATTTGCCTTGAGCAGGGAGTCCGAGTACCACATGGCGTAGACGGTGAGCACGTAGTTCAGGGCGGCGAGCTTGCCCTCGAACGTCCCGGGAGCGAGCACGCCGGTGTACAGGGTGTCCTTAATAACCTTGCCCTCGAGGTTCTTGGCTTCCACCACGCTGGTGAGGTCCTCGAGCTGGGCAAGGATGGTGCTGAAGCCAATGGCTTTCGCACCGGAGTTGTCGATCAGGTCCGGTGGGTTGCCACCGACGAAGCGCGGCTGGAGCTCCTGCGCGATATCCGTGGACGGGGCAATCTTGGCGGTGGAACCGGAGTGGGCCTTTTCGAAGGCCTTGCCTGCGAAATCGACGTAGTCGATGCCATAGCCACCCTTGAAGATCACGGCATCAACGGTGGACTTGTCCGCCATGCCAAAGGGGTTGGTGTCGGAGACGGCGCCCGTGGGGCCGGCAGTGGTACCGCCACCACCTGCTGCACAGGACGCAATGGTTCCCCCCATGGGGACGAGCACCGCAGCTGCGAGTGCCCCGCGGAGGAATCCGCGGCGGCCAAGGGACTGGTGCTGAACGTTCATTTTCGTAACCCTCCAGTGACTCGTAATGTCGACTGTTGCGGCAGGCGGCCGGAAAGTCGGACAGTCTGGGTTGGCCACTCTGCAGCGCCAACCTTCGTGTGACATACTTCACCACGAATGATCGAAAATCAATATTTCTCGGCAGTTTCGATCAACATTTGTCAAAGTGTGATCTTCCTACGGACCTTCCGCAAGGGCTTTTCCACACTCGGTAATCGCTTCCCGCGCGAGCAGCTTTTGCCGCTCAGTTCCCAGTCGTTCCGCCCATTGTTCGGCCAACTGGAACTCCACCAAGGCCTCGGTGAAGCGCCCGTTACCGTGCAGAAACCACCCGAGACTTGCGTGCAAAGCAATCATCCATCGCTTGGTTCGCTCATGGCGGGCCGTGGAGGCATATTCGAGGGCACTGCGCATCCAGGATTCCGCGTTGGCGACGTCCGCGATGGAGAGCATGTGCAGTGCGTCCACGGCCAGGAATTCCTCACCAAGGTGGTCAGCCAACTCCGCAGCCTGCTCGAGGAGCGGCACTGCCATCTCAGGGTGCCCGCCGGCGTTCAAAACCCGGCCGCGCTCCACGAGCACGCGCACGCCAACGGTGGGTTCGTCGCCGTCGATTCCGTCCAGGAGGGCATCGGCTTCCTCCAACCGGCCCTGCAGACCGATGGCCCGCCCAAGCTGGGTTGCCAGCTCGGCCCGCTCATCGGCGTCGTAAATTTCCTCCAGCATGGCTGCACGAAACCTGGCTTCGGACGCTGCCGGATCGCCAAAGTTCCATAAGTGGTCCAAAGTTCCCTGATCCAGCATCAACCCGCTCCTGACCAGCCCTTAGCTGCGCCCGTTGGCTTGCACTATCAATCTAGCCCCATGTCAGCGGCGTGGGGAGAGGGTGCGGTGCCGTGTCAGAGCCGGGGCAGGCCGGGTTCAGATGCCAGTGCGGTTGACGAGCCGCGCCCAGCCGAGCTGTTCCTGCTGCTTCCGGCTTAGCGAAGCAACCACCAGATCATAGGAGTCCTCCACCATGTCCCGGATCATGTCATCGGGAAGGGCTCCATCCAACCGGACGCCGTTCCAATGGGTCTTGTTCATGTGCCAGGCACCAGTGATCTCGGGATTCGCTGCGCGGAGTTGCTCGGCCAAGGCGGGCTCGCACTTCAGACTCACGGACCAGTTGTCAGGATCCATGGCGGAAAGCGCGAACAACTTGGCCTCGTGCCGTGCTCCACCCGCGACGGCGGCCCGCACCTTGAACACGGAGGTTTCAGGTCCGAACGGGAAGTCTTCAAAGGCCCCGGGAAAGCCCAGGCAGATCTGGCGGAGCTGGGAAACATCCATGGAGGTGAGCTTACCCGGCCCTCCTTTTCGGCGCCCGCTTCGTCCCCGTTTCGATGGACCGCTGCGCACTCGATGGTAGGCGTCGTCTAACGCGCAGCGGATCATCTAAATGGGCCCACGGCAGGCGGCCACGGCAGCCCTACGCCACGCCCAGGAAGTCCTCCAGCAGCACCACTTCCAGGCCCGCGGCCAACTGTGCAGCGCGGAACGCAGCGAAGTCTGCGGCGAACTCGGCGCGGAAATGCATCAGCACGATGTCGCCGGGACGCAGTGAGTTACCGACCTGATAGTCCATCTTCCCGGCGTTCGCCTTAGCCTCCCATGTGATGATCGCCTTCATTCCGGCAGCGGCAACCGCCTGGCGCATGGCGTTGGAGTAGGCTCCGCCCGGGGGCCTAAACAGCGTGGGACGTCGGCCGTAATGCTGAAATGCGTAGTCCTGCATGCCCACGATGTCGTTCAACTGCTGCTGGTATCCCCACTGCTGCACCATGTTGATGTTGTGCGTGACGGTGTGGTTCTCCACGAGGCTGCCTTGCGCCTTGAAGGCGTTGAAGAAGGCGGGGTTGTCCGCGATCGTGTTCTTGGTCAGGAACAGGGAGGCCGGGTAGTCGTAGTCGGTCATGAGCTTGACCGATTCCGGGGTCTTGATATTCCCGTCATCAATCGTCAGGAACACTACCGGGTGTTTGGTCTCGATCTTGGTGATCACCGGCGCCAGCCCGCCAACGATCGGCGGCAGTTGGTAGTCCGGAATGAACGTACGCCGGATCCGTTTCGTTGCGGTGGGCGTGGGCGTTGGTGTTGAAGTGTACGACGGCGGCACCTCACCCCCGGCCGACAGCCCACCGTTCGGGCCCGGCACCTCGGGCGAGGCAGACGCGGAACCAGGCGGCAGCTCCGACGTCGTGCTTTTAGGCGCTGTGCTTTCAGGTGCAGCACAGGCACTCAAACCGGCAACGAGCGAAGCTCCAAATACGCCTAAGATGGCCCGCCGGGCTGGCGTGGAAGCTGGCGTGGCAATGGGCACCGCTGAATGGTCGCCACACATGGCCGTCCCCTATGGCTAAAAGAATGAGTCAGCTGCAGATTAGCAAAGGAATCGACCTGGTGATTACAGGCCGTAATGCCAGCCTTCGCGCGCCGGGCAGGAATTGACCACGACGTCCAAACCTGCATCCCTGGCGCGCTGGACGGCGTCGTCATCAAAGACGCCCAGCTGCAGCCACACAGCCTTGGCACCGATGGCGATTGCCTGATCAATAACAGCGCCCACTCGTTGGGAGTTAACGAAGCAGTCGACCACGTCGATGGGGTGTTTCTCCGCAGGAATATCCATCAGGGACTTGTATCCCTTTTCGCCATGGACGTCCTCGCCCTTGAGGTTTATGGGGATAATCTCCATACCCATGCGGTCTCGAACGTACAGGGAGACGTCGTATGCGGAGCGCCACTCATTGTTGCTGAGGCCAACGATTGCCCAGCATCCTTTTGTTCGCATCAATCGTTCCACCACGGCCGGATCGTTGACATGCATCATGAAGCAAGCTTAGTGTCCCGCGCCCCTCAACCATTGCTTCAGCTTGTCCATGAAGGACTGGAAAGGTTCGTGAGCCGGCTTCTCGTTCAGCAGTGGGAGTGCTTGGCTTGGCTTATTTCCGTGGGCGGGGGCGGGTTTGGCCGTTGTAGTCGGTTCTGCGGTTGGTTTAACAACGTCGGGGAGCGTTGGCTCAAGTCCGGACTGTCCAAGTTTTGCCTCAAGCTTTGCCTCCCGAGGCTCGGCAAGCTTCGCCTGGTCGGTACGGGGAGGCTCGCCGACCGCGCCTGAAGCCGGGACGTTTCCGACGTCGGCCGCCTCAGGCTCTGACTGGTGCTCCGGTGCCTTGACATGCGGCATGGCAGTGCCAGAAGCCTCATCGTCGTGCCCGCCCTGCGCCGTAGGGGATTCGGTAACCAGCGGTACTGCTGCGGGATCCACGGCAGGTGCCGGTTGCGTACTGACCTTCGGAGCATCGGGCGTGGGCAGCGCGGGCGCTGCGGATGAAGGTTGCGGAGCGAAATTTCCCAGCAGTTCATCGACGAACGTGGGCGTACGGGTGAAACCGGAACTGGCAGCAGCCACACCACTCACGCCGAGTCCCATGGCCGCCACCACGGCAACGCTCACCACAGCCGTACGGTGCTTGTGTCGCCAACGACGCTTGCTGAGTTCATCGTGAGGTCCAGCGAACATCGCGGCCAGCGCCTCGCTCGGAGCAGGTGCCGGGCGGTCCGCGAAGGAACGCAGGGAGAGCAGTGCCTGCCGAAGGCCGGGCGCGTCAGTGGGCCCGGCGTCGAGCAGGAGCTCGTCGACGATATCTTCGCGTTCCATATCCCTGTATGTCATGAGGACACGTATTCCTTTACTGCCGAATGCTCACGGAGCGTCATCAAAGCCCTGCGCTGCAGTTGCTTTACTGCGCCGGCGGATTTCCCCATGATGTCGGCTGCCTGCTCCACGGTCAGGCCTGCCACGATCCGGAGTGCCAGGACCTCTCGTTGATCGTCCCCGAGGTAATCCAGGAGCTTCATGACCTCATGGGGAGCCAGCAGGCCCATTGCCTCTGATTCTGCAGAACCTGATTCGCGGGGATCGCGCTCGGGCTCGAACTCGTGGTGTTCCGGGGCCCTGCTTTGCTTCCGGTGCTCGTCTACCATGCGGGCATGGGCGACCGAAAAAACAAAGGTCCGTAATCCGCCCGCTCCTCCCTGGATGTCATCCAATCGGGGCAGGACAGCAAGGAAAACGTCCTGTGTTATGGCCTCGGGATCTGATACGCCTTTAGCCGTCAGGTAGCCAAGAACCGGTCCAGCCCATGCCTGGTAGACGGCGCTGAACAGTTCCGCGTTATTGCCCTTGAGTGCATGAAGCGCTTCGTCGGTCAATGCGTCGGTCACAGTTAAGAGACTTTCGATCGGCGGCAGGTCCGGGCTTGGAGCCAGGTCGTCCGCCTTTGCTCGACGGGCAACCCACCAAGGGTATCTGCTCGACCGGGCGGCCCCAAGGAAGGCCCATCATGTCCCTCAAAATCTCTTCAGGAAAGAGAAGAGCCGAGCTGGAACATGATGGGGGACAAATTCCAGCTCGGCCCTTTCAAAGACGTAATCGTCGGGGTACGCCAAAGGGTTACGCAACGCACGAACTTTTTTTGAAACTTTTTTCGGGAGCCGGTTTCTGGGTGATCCGAGTCGTCACTGTCATCTTCCGAAGCTATCCAAGGGCTACGTCAACACGTACGACTGGACCCAGAATGCGTCTGCGCGCGATGCGGGTACCGTCACCCTCGGCGATCTGCGCTCTATCGGGCAGCATGAGAGAGACGCAGTGATGAGTGCCGACGTTGTCCTAATCCTGCTTCCAGGCGGGAAGGGCACACATGTTGAGCTTGGCATCGCGATTGCTCAAGGCAGAAGGACAATCCTGCATTCGCAGGACGAAGTCATCAACAACGTCGAGATCACCAGCACGTTCTACCACCTGCCGGAGTTGGAGAAGTGCCACGGAAGTCTAGACGACCTTTTAGCTATGATCGTCGCCAAGAAGTGACCGGTGCCGCTGTCTGACTCGACTCGTATCGCAGTGAGGGATCCTTTTACGGGCTGCCCCAAAGGGCTAGCTCGCCTCCGGGCATGGACACGATCCTTAGTCCGTCTGGCCCCGTGAGGTTCCATGATTCGTACGCCGACTCGGGATCCGGCACCACAGTCAGCCGGCAGCCATCCTGCATGACGACTTCAAGACGTCCGTCGTCGAATGCTCTTCCCTCAGCAACAATCTTGGAGCGTGAGAGCGGAAGAACGGGGGCGAGCTGGTCGAAATCGCCGCCGGGTTCGACTACATGTGTAGTGCCATCGGGGTGCTCGAGAACGAAGCTCTCTTCGATGGTGATTCTGAAGTGTTCGAGAACCAGAGTTACTTGGAAATCCAAGACGAGTTGCAGGATGAGTTGGGCGCTCACATCGAGAAGCCAGTAACCCTCGAATCTCTGAGCTCCGCTCAGGGATGCCGGAACATCTACCACTGCCCACCTTCCTCCTGCGTTCAACCCTAGACGTGCCCCAACGGCCATTGCCCGCAGAACGGACCTCTAGCCATACATCTGCCGGTCGCCGCTCAACTGGGTCACGCCAGCACACTGCCTCCGCTGGGGATTACGATTCCGTTCAGAACCGTGCCATTAGGGGATCCTTTACCGAACGGGCGTCTTGTTATTGCTTCCCCTCAGTCTCGGGACCGAAGTCAGTCATCTTCCATGTCGAAGATTGTCACGGAGTAGGCATCGACTGCTTGGGATTCGGTCGAAGTTAGCTTTCGTTGCCCATCAGGTTCCGCGCGAAGGCAAGAAGCTCCGCGGTAGTTTGCTCGCGGCGCTGGGGCATTTCGTCCCAGAGGTCCAAGAGGTATACGAGCTCATTCAGCTCCGCCGGCTGCCTCAGAGGGAACCAGCCGACCCGGTTCATGAGCCTCGACCGGCGAGGATGTCGATCCGTCCTTCGACAGTCTCCTGAGCCCAGTACTTCAGGAGAAACCTCGCCGCTTCCGCTTGGTCTTCGTGCCGGACGCTGAGTTCATCGCGGACTGCATTCCACATATCTGCCGAGTCGGCCCGGTCACCTGTCGGGAGCCCTGCCAGTTCACGAAGTGAAGGGGTGTCATAGCCCAGGACGAGAAGTTCAGTGGCGAAGTCAGGCAGCTCGTGGGGCGGAATCAGCCCCGTCTGCTCGCAAAGGAAGATTGCTCGCGCACTTTCGTTACTATTCACGAGGGAAATATATCCCGGCGGGACACACCTTGTTCCGTGTCCCGGTGAGCCGTCCCCATACGGGCGCTTGAACGCACGTACCGGCTTACGGGCGGCCGTAGACACGAGTGTGACCTTAAGGGGAGTTCCGTCAGAACTTTCCGGTAGATTCTGCATTGCGGCTTATCGTGCCGCCCAAGCAGAGGTAGACATGGGAATTTTTCGGCGCAAGCTCACTCCGGCCCCAGTACATCCGATTAGCGCTTTCTGGGAATGGTGGACCGCTGAGGGAAAAGACCGCATCGGCACCGCAGTGCAGACCGGAGAGTGGGACGACCTTCCCAGCGTCATGACCCAGCAACTCGCCAAGGTGCATCCTGACTTGGCGTGGGACACCGGTCGCGGTCATCGCTCGGACCATCTTCTGGTCGTCAGTGCTGAGGGTGATGCTGCGTTACGCAGAGTCGCAGAACAATGGCTGCGCGCAGCCCCTTCCGCTGACGAGGTTTGGGACTTCGCCTCGGCCCGTCAGCCGGTGCCCGGCGTTATCGAGAATGTCTTGGACATCGAGGGCACTAAGTTCCCACTCCGGGATATCCGGTTCGGCCTCAGCGTGGATGACCTGCGTGAAAGTATCGACGTCGAGGTTTACCACCCTCTGTTCGGTCAAATGCCCGGGAATGAACCTCTTCGGGTCTCCTTCTTGTTTCTTGACTGGCTTCTGGGCGAAGACGGCGTCGAACGGTGGGTGGGAGCTATCAACACAACCACCAGCGCCGATGTAGCCAAGGCTTCAGCAACTGATCTCGTCGAAGCCATCAACAGGATGACTGCACAAGCACAACCGGACAACTGGGCCCTTCTGCAGGGCACGACACCGGCTGGAGAGCGGATGGTTGTCCTGGCCCGTAGGCCGCTACGGTGGATCGATTACCCGGTCTTCGACCTCCATACTGAGGTGAGCCTCGGGTATGCAGACCAACGGGACGATGGTTTGCCAACCGAAACCGCTTTGAACCGTCTCCGCCAAATCGAGGACAACATCACTGCGGCACTCGGGCCGCGAGGGATCCTCGTGGCCCATGAAACAGCGGCTGGAACCAGAGTGCTCCACTATTACACTGATTCCGACGACCAGAACGGACATGCGTCTATCGAAGCAGCTGCCCGCTTAGTTGACGCTGCCACTACCCAAGTACCCGATCCTGGATGGACGGATCTGCGCCAATTCTCATAGGAGCCAGGGTGCTCCGTCCAACAGACCCAGCCCTGCACTTCCTTTGCCGCAGAGCGCCTCGCAAAGTACAGGTTTTCGGGGCACCTGCCCACAGTCGAAATTGTTTGTGGAACGCCGCGCTTGGGGCCTTTAGAGATGAATGTGGTGTTTTCACAGCGCTATTTGGCACACCCCTCAGCCCGGTAAGGGATCGGCTTACGGCCGCTCTGAAGGGACCTGAACGAAGCCTGTGGCAGACCCGCACGTCGCTCTCGGCCGCTGGTTACCGGATGACAGACTGCACGTATGGACCGGATGAACCGCACAGCGCTCCACCACGCAGCCCCTGGAAAATGATGTTGCCACCGCAGAGGCGCACTTGGCTGACGGTGCTTCGCCCGATGCCCAGGACAAGGCCGGATTCACGCCACTACATTTTGCTGCGCAGGAATATGCTGTCGCCGCAGCTGCTGCTTTGCTCCGTGCCGGCGCCACTGTTGACCTGCAAAACGGCTGGGGCAACACTGCGCTCTTTACTGCTGTCGGTAATTCAAACGGCCGTGGCGAACTGATCAAACTCCTGCTTTCGTACGGAGCTGATCCATTCTGCATCAACGGAGGTGGCAAGACCCCCGTTGGGTTTGCACGACTGATCGGCAATTACGACGTCGCACAGTACTTCGCGGACGTAGCTGAATGACCCTCTCGGTGCCACCTTTATCCTGATGCCATGGAAAGAGTGCTGCTCGACCAAGTCATCATGACCGACTACGGCCAGTTCGACCTGCATTGGGCCGGCTATGGCTTCGATGGAATCTTTGAACGCTTCTTCGACGACCAGGTCAATGGCCTGGTCGGGGCGTCCAATGCGGATGGGATCTATCTCCACTTCGGCCGACGGTCGGGAGGGTCTAACGTGCGCATCATGCTCCTGGATGAGGCACCTGAGCTGAACCCCGATTCCCCGTGGGAGGACATCGTCGAGGTGTCCTTCACTCTTCCCGAGGGACATTTCATACGGTGGACTTCCTGGGGCGACGAGGACAGCGGCGAACTACGCGATGTGACGCTCGGCAGCTACCGATTGCGGACCAGTGCCCGAGGCCGCGACGAAGGCCACGACGGGGAATTTTCCGACGAGGTGGTCGATCATTACCTGCTGGAGATGTGGCCAGCTTCGCCGCAGCGGGCGCCATCCTATCCTCCAGCAGCAAGGACGCTGAGTACTGGCACAAGACGTGGGGAAGTCGCCGCTGAACACAGGAGTTGATTCTTCATAAGCGCTGTCCACGCCCACGCTTTGTGGGCGCGCCGATGAGGTGGCCGTTGCCCTCAGGCTGCGGCTGACCTAACAACGACGCTCTCAGAGGAGAGGACCAGAGCGTTCGATAGAGGATCCTTCACCGAACGCCCATGACTTACCTTCCTCCGCCTCCCTGGCTGCGGCTCGGTAGCAATGGGATGGCTAGGATTACTTCACGTCTTCGTAGCCGAAGTTTTGGAAGTGAACTATGCAGCTGGAATTTGATCCTGAGGTACCTGTCGCGGAAGTCAGGCTGACGCTGTCCGCAGATGAGCTTGAAATTTTTTGGTCGTCTCTGCGTGAGACATTGGAAGGTCTCGACGAAAATGAGTTTCATACTCGTGTCGGCTTTCATCGGCAGGAGGTGCGCCGACTGCAGGGTGATCTAGCACTAGCGATGAACACTCTTCCCTATGTGCCAGAGTAAAGGACCCTGGCCATTTCGAGAGCATGGATAGGGGCGGCTTGTCTGGCCGGGGTCTCCCGATTCCCACTGGGTCAAAGCCAACTCCATAATCCGGTGGACCTGCGTCCGTAAGCCGATCCCTTACCGGGCGCTGCGCTTTCAGGTTCCCTCTGCGGTGAGTGTTCGGGCTTTTCCATTGAGGGAAAGGATTGTGCCGGCGATGAGTACTGGTGCAGCGGCTGCGAGGAATCCCCATTGCAGTGAACCGGCGAGGACCAGGCCGAGCAAGGCTATGGATACGGGTTCCAGAATGACTCTGGGCAGTTCAAGGACGGAGCTTACCCGCCCTAGTAGGTGGCTTGGGGTGCGGGTCTGAATGAACGTTGGGAGGGCCACATCTGTGCTGTAGGCGACGCCTACCCCGACCAGGGCCAGGATGGAGGCTGCTACCCATGGTTCGGTGGTCAGGCCTAGGAGGGCAAAGGCGATGCCTTCCACCAGTGTCATGGAAATGATGAGTAGCCCCCAACGCCGGGGCAGGCCGGTCACGGCCGCCGCCACGGTTCCGAGCAGCTGCCCCGCGCCCCAACCGGAGACGAGGATGCTAAGGGCCATCGGCGAGTCACTAAGGGAGGTGGCCAACAGCGGCAGCCCGATGGCGAAGAGCCCGCTGTAGCTCAGCGTGGCAGCACTGATAACCAGAAGGACGATGCGGGTCTCGTGGGACCGTGCCGCGTGCTGAAGACCCAGGCCAATCTCGCGGATGACTTCAGTGGCGCTGCCTGATCCACTCCCGATGGGTCCACGGGGGATGTTCAGTGATGTGAAGGCTGCAACCGTTAGCGTTAGGGCGTTGACGGCAATGGCCAGTCCGGCGCCGCCCAAGCCGGTTAGGACGCCCCCAGCCATGGGGCCGGCGATGAAAGCAGCCTGTGCGACGGCTCCTTGAACTGCGTTTCCTTGCGGTAGGTCCTTTCCGGGGAGCAGGCGTGGGAGCACAGCTTCACTGGCAGGGGCAAAGAACGCCGAAGCAGTTCCCGTGATAGCGGCCAGGACGTACAGTTGCCACAGTTGCACCGTCCCGGTGAAGCTAAGGGTCGACACTAATGCCATCGCACCGGCACGCACCAGGTGACACACGAGCATGACGCGGCCCGGCGAGAACCGGTCCGTCAGCGCACCACCCAGTAGTAGCAGCGCTCCTCGGGGTATCGCTTGTGCCAGCAGCACACCAGCAAGGGCAACAATCGACCCGGTTTCACTAATCACCAGCCAAGCCAGTGCAATGGAGAACGCAGCTTCGCCTGCCATGGCCAAGCCCTCACCGAACAGAACACGACGGAACTTTGGGTACTGGTTCAAAAGGGTAAGAGGGCTGCGCACGTCACTCCTGTCGGTCGAAGGCCGGGGTCACAAGAGCCACTAGCCCGGCCCTGGGTCCCCAGCCCATTCCCGGTTGCAACCCGTCACATAACCCGACGATTGCTGTCCGCAGCGCTGCCAAGCTACCACGAGCTGAAGAGAACCGCCCGAATGTCCCACTCAGGGCAGAGGCACCTGTTGGCCCTAAGTCGATCCTTCAAGGCAACGCTCCTGAAATCAGAAGATCGGAGTGTCAGGCCCGCGCTCCGAATCCCAGAAAGGCACAAGGCGCTCTTTCCAGTGGGCCATCAGGGCGTCCATCCCGTGACGACGCTTATATAGCAGTTCGGATTCGTGCAGGGGCACAGCTTGGAGGAAGTGGACGTGCGACCCATCGGATAGTTGGACAGTTGGAATTATCGCTTCCTGTTCACGGATCAGGAACGCCATCATTTCTGTGCCAGGCCAGAGTGGACCGTCCGACGGGACGGTGTGTCCGTCCGCTACTGTGACTCCGTTCCGTCCGCCGTAGAGCGCCAAAGCCGCGAATGAGCGAGCCACTGCGTCCTGCCCCGGCCGCAAACCCAACAGGAATTCTGCGCGATGCTCTACTGTGCCTGGATCGCCCACAGGTCCACTTGCAGCTCCGACAGTCGCATATATATCGACACCTTCTCCCGTGACCGCAGCATCCCATTTCCATACTTGGATGGAGAATCCTTCGCCTTCGAAATTAGCCTTCCTCGTAGGATCGCCCCATCGGGAGAGCAGGTGCTCTTCGACTGAATCATGCATTATTTATGGACCTCCACATGACCACCATATGTCCCTTGGCCTTGGGCTCTGGCCTTCGATACCACTCCGCCGAGCGCTACTCTCAATGGCTAAGCAGCCAGGCATACGAGTCCGCCATTGCTTAGCCGTTGCCGTAATCCACGACCCAGGGCCGCGTCCGTAAGACGGTAGCTCTCCGAACGCTTCAAAGTGCCCGTTCAGGGATCGGTTTACGGGCGGGTGATTCATGAAGTTGGCTGTAGTTCACCACAAGGCGCACTTGGTTCGGACTTCGTTGCCGGCCCGGCTCAGTCACCTACGGGATTATCAGCGGGAAGTTGACGCCGCGCCGTCATGCGGCTGCGGCCTCACGTAGTGGAGAATGTCGATTATGGGCGTTCTTTTTGACTACTTCTCTGCTGCCTCCGATGAGGAAGCAGCCTCAGTGATCGATCATGTCGGCGGTCCTGGATCCCCGGCGACGATCGCTCCGCCAGCCGAGCCCCGGCGAGGCATCTTCGGCCGCAAACGCCAAGCGGCGGCACCGGCGATCGTGGCTTACCCCGATGGGGCAGTTTTTGACACGGTATCCGGCAACGGTATTGATCCCGTCGTGCAGCTGGGAACACTAGAAGAGCTGCTCACCGGACGGTCCTTTGACGATGTCATGGACGATCCCCGCAGCGGGCACGCCCTCGCGGATCGGGATGGTGGGGAGCGTCTTGTGCTGACCCTAACGGAGCCCCTTTCCACAGCATTGGCCACCGCTTCCGACGAAGCCCTTGAGCAGGTGGCGATCCCATGGTCGGAGACTGAGGAGTTCTGGAACGCAGCTGATTCGGCGCTTCTTGGCGGTTTCCTAAAGGATTTGGCCGGCCTGGCCCGACGATCCAAAGCTTCCGGGCAAGGGCTCTACTGCTGGGTGTGCGTATAGACGGCGCGCCACGCATTTTTCTCCGGGCAGCAACGGAAACTACAGACAACTCCCGTTCGTGTTGGCCAGGAAAGCTTGGCGACCGGTAAAGGATCCACTTGCGTACACGGTTATCAGAGCGCGAGCGGAATCCAACCGTCACCCCTGGTGTGGGTTGATAGAGGCGACTTAGCGGGATTGGAAGGGCTCGGATGCAGAAGGAATTCAGGGGAGGGCTTGCTCTCCCGGGAAAGTTCCGGGCCGGTACCCCGTGGATCCTTCTCGTCCCGACAAAGGAGCGGCTGGAGTTCCGGGCGCGGCATGGATTGGGCAGGTTTTTCGGCCCATGGAGGCTGGAACGGAGTGAGGTCAGGCTCGTATACCGGACGATGAGGGGCCTCGATACATCTCACGGTTTAGGCTTCCTCCGCACGGACGGAACCTGGTGGACATTCTGGACTTACCATCCCAACCAGGTACTTGATTTCCTTGAGGAGCTTGGCTACCCAATTGATCCCAAAACGCGTCACGGGCAAGGTCGATTTGTTGCCCGTTAAGTCACCGACACTGGACCCATAAGGGATCGGCCTACGGGCGGGTGCTAGGGGTAGGGGCCTTGAGGGGCGACGCATGCAGGCCAGCGGTTTGGCCAGTTTCGCGGCCGGCTCAACGGTGGCGGGGGTGGTGCAGCGGGGGTTAGAGGACAATGTTTTGATACCTTGGGTTCGCCGCGACGTTGCTGGCCCCAGAGTGGACAGGCGCGGGAGCTGGCCAGGCTCGGTTGCCACCGGCGTTCGTCGGCGATAGCGCTTGGTGCTGCCCCTTTCCGGCGTATCCTGTTCCACCCCGTAGTGGGCGCGTCCGAAAGAAGAGTACAGGCAAGTGTTGCCCGCGGGTGCGGCTGCATGCGAGCGTAAATGCACCAAAGCAAGGCCACATTTTAGATTGGGGGCAGCTCGTGGAGGAGCAGCACAGCGGGCAGCAAATGAGCGACTACACCCCGGGGCCGAAGGCCCCTTGGCAGCCTCCGTTGCCGCCCTACCCGCCCGCACCCATAGATGAGGCCCCGGCGATGCCGCGGACCCAGCGCAAGCCACGACGGACCCTTGCGATAGTGCTGGCATCTCTCGCGCTGGTCGCCCTGGGAACGGCTGCTGGGACGACCGTTGGTTACAACAACGGGTACGGCACGGCCTCCTCCGAGGCGTCGGCCAGGCCGATTCCGACCGTGACGGCGACCGAGACCGTCACCCAGACCAAGACGGTGGCCCAGACTCCCTACCCATGTACTCAGGCCCTCCAGTATGCCGACCAAATCATGGACTTGGCTATCCAGACCATCAACGCGCTCTCCGATACCAGCAAGGCGCTGAGCACCGGGGACACTGCAGGCATTGTGACCGCCACTGCCCGCATGCAGTCTCTCCAGACTAAGCTCAACGGGCTGGAGGGGCTCCAAACCAGCTATCTGTTAGCCAAGGCCCAGTGCCACTGACGATCCCTTACCGGGCGCATGGGGGGCGCCGGTATTAGAGACTTCTGCGCACCCAGGCAGTAACTTTTGGTGAAACCACTCAGCCAACTCGGGGGATGATGCAGGCCTATGAAGCCTTATCGCATAAATGTCGGCATCGAGTACCGGAAAATCCGCGCCACGACGCCGCTCGTCGAACTAACCGCAACGGAGGAGGATCTCAACTTTCGCTTTCGGTTCGGTCTTGGGCGCATCTTCGGGCCATGGCCCTTCCGCAGGGAACAGGTAATCGAGGTCTTCACTACTCGTGGATTGTTCTCTAAGCGGATCCACATCCGCGGCGGTGGCTTTGAACTCTTCGTCTTTGCGGTTCCTCCCGAACCACTGCTTCTAACTCTCGAGGAACTCGGCTACCCCGTGGACTGGATCTTGCGAGGATGACCGGGGCGAAGTCTGCATGGGGTCGGCTGCCCGCAAGGGCATCCTCGTTGGGCGTCCGGCATCGCCCAGGACCACCTACGGGCGTGGCACGATGAGAGCTGGAGACTGCTTGGGCGAATATGGAGCTGCGACTTGGTAGGCACGGGATCTCGTAGTGGTTTGATCACTGGCAGAACTGCTTTTCAAGTGACACGGTGGCGCCACCGCGCCACGGCCGTCTTAGTAGTCGTTAGTTTGTCGATTGCTTATCTAAGCGCTGCTGGTGTCCCCCAGTCTTTGTTTACTGATCTGCTGATAGGTCTGCTGCTCGTCTCAGGATTTGTCTTGGTCGTTCTTATCAACTGGGCGGGATTCAGGGAGGATGCTGAGAAAAGGGCTGGCTACACAACCATCCGCCTTGGCAATGGTGGTCCACCGGGAGCCTCACTGGCCCGAATGGGGATCCCTCATCGGACGGCCAGTTCGAAAGGACTCTCGTGTTGCCAGATAGCTCGGTGCAGCTCGCGGGCTCAGCATGGAGCCCTGGGCTCACTCAGACCTGGTCCAGCGCTATTTCCAAGGACTTGGGCTGCTCGTTTGTACCAAGCGCCCATTCCCATCCGGGTAGCAGGGCAGCGTTCCTGAAGAAGTCTTCGAGAGCAAAGTCGAAGGACCACAGGCTGCCGCTGCCCATTGCAAGGGTCTCAGGCGTCGGATCCCAGTAGAACGTGCATGACAGCTGCCACGTCAGAGCATCGTCGTCGCCGGCTTCAATGAACTGACGTGTGAGATCCACGTTGAATTCTTGGATGCCCCGCGCCCCATAAGTCCCGAACTGGGCAAGAACGCCATCGCCATCTTCGTCCATCGGGGCGCAGTCGTTGGCCGGCATAGCCGCGAAACGCTCGAAGACGTTCATCACGGCACCGGGATTCCGAGCCCCGATGCGTTCGTCGGCCCCTATCACCGCAAGCAATCTGCTCCAATTGGGCCTTGGACTCTCGAATCAGCATGCCCTGATTATCCAGCAGGAAACCGTCATGGCTGGAAACGGCACCCAGCACCACGTCACCCGACACAGCCGCCACGAATCGCTGAAAGTCACAGTTGCGGCTCAATCCGATCCTGTGTCCCGGTGAAGGATCCCTCACCGGACATCGCTCACTCGTCCTTCTCAGCCTCCGCATGACTCTTAAGTGAGGGGGTCGGCCCGCCCGTCTGCTCCGGCACGTCGCTTCGGGCTTGACCGTCCTGAACGAAAGTAATCCTAATTTGGCTCCCCCGCTCAAGGACCGACCCGGCGGACGGATCTTGGGATGTCACCCAGAACAGCCCTGGCCACGTACGCGAACGGAGCCCCGGCCCGTCAGGGTCCCCGGCGGCGAGACCAAACCCAATGTTCGCCGCCATCTCTTGGGCAATGTGCACAGGCTGCCCAACCAGATCGGGAACAGTCAGCTTCTGACGTTCATCCATCTCGGCAACTCCTTTGAGCCTGACCAGCTAGAACGGTGAAACCAACCTTCTTCCGTCACCAAAATACCGCCGGTTGGTCAGCCGGGCCTGGCCAACCCGATTTGTTGGTTCGAAAAGCGCGCTTTAGTTAGGCCAGCTGGGTGCCCTTTGGAGGATCCCGAACCGGACGCGTGTCTGCAATTGCTCTCGGCTTAAAGGAGCCCCTGCTGAAGCGTCATTCACCGATTTCGATCCCGCTTATCCGCGTGCCAGGAGCGAGATTCATCGTAGCGAGACGGAGCTCACCCATCACTGACCAGTAGGCTTCCATGTCGCTGACCTCAAGGTTGTGGACGTAGTCTTCGCCGCCTAGAAAAAGAGGTACTTTGTAGCCGACGCACTGATCGAAAGCCAAGTCTGCAGGGTTCTCAGACTTCCATTCATTGAAGAAGCTCACGCAGAGGCTTGGTTCCGGATCCCGTACTAACTCGTCGTCGTGATAGGTCGAGAACTTCCTTGGGATCTCTAGCGCCTCACCCGTTCCCGGTTCCAGGAGAAGGATCTCGGGATCAACGTCACCACTTCGCAGGTCAAGGACAAACTGACGGCCCAACCAATCGAACCCGAAAGGAATTAGTGGAAAGCCGAACTCGGGATAGGCCTCGGCACCATTGTCGACGCTTTGCGAAATGATTCCGTTGAATGCACCCGGTACAGGCCGCCATTGAAGGTGCAGCCGCCATAGCGGCTGAATAAGTAGGCGACGTTGTTCCCCACGCTCTCAGGAGATCCGGGGATTCCATGGGTGACGTCGAACCTCTTACCGAAGATCTCAAGCATGGCAACATCATGCCTCACAAATTCAGTGAACGGTCCAGCCCCGGGCCCCATTAGGACAACGTCCTAAGGCGATCCCCTTCCGTGCGGGCTGAAGTCTGCTCGGGGCCCGACTTCTAAGGGGCGTTTTGCATCTAACTTATTGAAAACAGGTCTGTTGCAGTGGAGTAGCGAATGACTGGGGCGCCGCTCGAACCTTCGTCTCTAAGCTCGACATCTCGACGAAGCGTTGTTCCGAGCTTTCGCATCAAATGGGCTAGGCCGTCCATTGCGGCTTGGTTGACGAGCTGCCTTAAGTCGACGTCGAAAAATACGCCATGCGGTCCAGGGAAGAAGTTGACGTGTACTCCGTCGACGGGCCAAACGGCGAAGGTCTCAAATTCGGCAAGACCGTGTCTATCGGGCGGGAGCGACAAATCGCCATCACTGGTTGTCAGTTTCCAGCCGCTGTGGTGCAGCATCGCAAACAGGGCATCCCAGTCGTGTTCTGCGCTCCCGGCCACCTCGCCATCAGGAAGCACGCCGGGGTCCTCCCCGAAAGCCTCATGGAAGCGCGCCCAATCAAGATCCGATGTCATGGGCATAATCATGGCGCAGATTATTTACGGGCAGTTAGTCTCTGCATTGAGACGCTCATTAGCCGCGCGCGAATAGCCAGCGGCTAGGGGCGCCGGCTAGGTGGACTCAAGCAGAAGATTCACGGCAGCGAGTTCCTCAGATGTGAACGCATCCTTGTTCTCAGGAAGTAGGTCGGCGGGTGTGCGTCCCGTACGGCCTCGAGCGGCCCAATTGGCGCCGCCGTGGCAGAGAGCTTCAATGGCTGAGACATTCCCGCGGACGATCGCTTCGTGTAGCGGTGTGGCCCCGTCGTCAGCAGCGGCGTTCACGTCCGCACCGGCCGCGAGAAGAACCTCGACCGCCATAACACCAGCCCCAACGGCGTAGTGCAAAGCCGTGCGTCCGGTGTTGTCGCGCCTCCCTACGTCAGCGCCCGCCGACAGGAGAAGCTGCGTCACAAGGAGTCTGGAATCGTCATAGAACGGCTCAAGCTCGTCGACTGACTCCATCAAGGGCGTGATGTCGGCTGCGGTGTCGGATCCGTAATGGTCAACAGGGGCGCCGGCGTCCAGTAGCTCGCGGACAAGGGCGACGTTGTCGCTCCATACAGCGAATCCCAAGGTGCGTGGGGTGCTCGGCTTAGGGGGCATGTTCTAAGCATCCACCAAGAGTCACGGCTCGTTCGGAGGTGCGCCCCCAATCCGGCAAATAGATCTTGTTCAGATCGTCGGGGAGTTCCGGAAAGGATCCTCCACTGGGCATTCCGCGTCTGTGGCTTCAAAACTCAAACATAATGTGGTGGTCGTCACAGTCTGTCGCACACCCACAACTAGCCGCCCCACGAAGTCCAGAAAATCAACAGGCCCAACCCCAGGATCGATATGACGCCAAAGACGACGGCAAAGGTGAGACCGCGACGTTTACGACGGAAGTTTTGATCAATGCGGTAGTTGTTTATGTCTCTGCCGCCGTCGCGGTACTTCGGCAAGCCGGTCATTCATCCCACCACGTTGTGACTTGGAGATCCGAGATTAGGTGCGAAATGTCAGGAGCTGTCATGACTGGATCCTAAGGTGCTTTGACCGGCTTCTTGGTCCTTGGGCCAACTCCGTAATCCGGTGGACCTGCGTCCGTAAGCCGATCCCTGACCGGACACTTGGAGCGTCCGCTGGACTGCGGCAAACGGGCGTTGGTTCGCGGAAGACGGAGAGGCGAGCCTTCACGCCATCATCGGTTAAACGCTGGGAATAAGGTCGATGCGTAGCTCGTCTGGCGAACTACCACGAACAGCGGCATCGGACGCGACCGTCACAACGAGCTCGTTCCAACCGCGGTGAGCCGGAGTTTCGACGTCACTGTCGGCGTCACCGACTGTGATTCTGCCATTGGCTGACTTTAGCCTTCCACGGAATACTTCGCTTCTGTCCACGCTGGGGAGGTCCGCTTCGGTTAGAAGCCGGACTACCACTTCAGTTTCAGCCCAGTCGAATTCGTCCTCAAATGAGTCGATGTCCTGGGCATGACGGACCAACGCAATAATGCCGTGTTCATTGGACGAGACAGCCTTGTCAGGTTCCACTTCCGGAATTTTGCCGCGAGACTCAGCATCGGCGACGATGACGATTCCCCAGTGAAATGGCCGTCGGATGGACGTGGTCAAGAGTGGCTGCATAGCCAGAATGCTACCGCCAGAATTCCTGAGTCCGTCGATGATTGCAGCTAGCGGTGACAAGTTGGGCGCGGCCGTGTCTCTAAAGGTACGGGTGCCCCGCTGGAGGATCCTTGAACGGGCACTCTCTTGCGAGCGTTGAGAATGTTGGAAAAGTCGCGCTTCGTGGAGAGCAGTAAACTTTCGGGCACACTGCTCATATGGCAATTGAGTACTACCGGAGGCGCTGGATCGAATCCAGGGGTGACGAGTTTTCCTCCTGGGGTCCTGCAATGTATTACTTTGAAGTCGATGGCGATGGCTGGCCGATTCGACAGATGGAGGTTTACGACTCCGGCCCAGCTCTTCGTTATGGTCCTGGGCACGATGAGGACGAATTCGGCTTGTTGGGACAAGCGCTGCTTGATCAGCCGAGAGACTGGCAGCCGTGGGTTATCTCGGAGGCGGAGTTCGAACGGGCATGGCAGGATAAGCGATAGCGCGTGAAGTCGTTCGCTCAACGCTGTCGGGGTCGTTAGATTGCGTATTGGAAGCGAAGCGTTCTGTGCAGATAGCAAGGGTTCCGCGCGACAGGATGGATAGAATTCTGATGAGCGAGACACTTCTGACCGCCGAAGAGTTGCCCGTCGGTTTCGAGTATCCATCGGACTTCATCCGGTTTATGGCCATGGAAATCATTTATCTCGAGCCGTGGTTCGTTCTGACTGGTGAGCGGTTGCGGACGCACTACCGGGGGCTGAAGGGCCGTTATCCAGACCGCAGAATCGTGCCGCTCGCCCGGCGAGAGGACAACGATGACGTGGCGTGCTGGGATCTCTCAACGGGCAAGATCTCGATCGTGCATGACTTCGCCGACCCAGGATGGGAATCACGCGGGGACCGAGGATTTCCTGATTTCGCAGCATGGCTTCATTCAGCCATCGACGACATGCTTGAATTTCGCTGACCGCCCGCCCGATCGCTTAGGAAGTAACTGCAGAAAGCACGAGGCAAATGACTGACTACCCGAAGCTCAGCCGGGCTGTATCGCATGCTTTGCGCCACGAGCCGTGGCTTTACGAACTGGAGCTGGATGACGAAGGGTGGACGTCTGTGGAGGACCTTCTTCGGGCGCTCCGGCGGGAGTCCCCTGATTGGGTGAACCTTGAAGTCACCGATCTCGAGGGTATGCTCCTGTCCTCGCCTAAGCGACGTCATGAACTGAGCGGGGACCGTATTCGAGCTTTCTACGGTCACAGTGTCCCGGCCCGCATAGTGCGGGCACAAGAAAGTCCACCTCAAATACTGTTTCATGGGACGTCCAGGGAAAGCCTTGAAGCTATTCAGTCTGAGGGTTTGCGACCCATGCGACGCCAGTACGTTCACCTATCCGAGGACGTCGAAATGGCCAAGCAGGTAGGACAACGAAAGGATACTGATCCCGTTGTCCTTGTCATTGACAGCGCGGCCGCTCACGGAGAGCACGTCAGCTTTTATCACGGCGGCGATAAGGTATGGCTGGTGGACAGCGTTCCCGCCAGGTACATCTCGGTCCTCCCGGCAGAGAAAGACCGATAGCTTCACTAAGCTTTAGCCCTAGCAAGAGAGACCTGAACGCAACGTGCCGGTCAAGCCTGATACTACAGAGATTACCTGGACAGAGGCGATCAAATGAGAAGCGTCCGATTAAGGGCGGTGGGAATTGCAACTGCATGTGCATCGATTTTCGTCCTCTCAGGATGCAGCACTCAGATGCCCGAAGCCCATCGCGACGACGTGATCGGAACTTGGTCGCACTCTACCGCTGAAAGCACCGTGTGGGGTCCCGATGCCGAGATCGAGCTTCACTCGGACAATTCCGTCGTGGTCAAAGACTTCCCCCTGGATGCTTTGAGTGAATCAGACTTGTACCATGTCCCCATTTCCGGTGCCGGGACATGGGAATTCATTCCGCAGCTACCGGCCGGCGAAGCCATGTATGAGGATCAGTCCGGCATTGAAGTAGTACTGCCAAGCCCGGGGTCGACCGGTGGAACAAAGGTCCTGCGGCGGCTTGTAATTGAGAAGAAAGACGATATACGGCTCCGCTTGGTTATATATGTTGGCTTTCCTCATCTTCTGGATAAGAACTATGTGTTGACTAAACGACAGTAGGGGGAGACAACGCCCGGTAAAGGATCCTTCACCGCGACACTCCTGTACTTAGAACATCGGGGCGTCAGGTCCACGCTCAGAATCCCAGAAAGGCACAAGTCGCTCTTCCCAATGGGCCATCAGGGCATCCATCCCGTGACGGCGCTTGTATAGCAGTTCAGATTCATGCAGTGGCACAGCTTGGTGGAAGTGGACGTGCGACCTATCCGATAGTTGGACAGTCGGAATTATCGCTTCCTGTTCACGGATCCGGAACGCCATCATTTCTGTTCCAGGCCAGAGTGGGCCATCCGACGGGACGGTGTGTCCGTCCGATATGGTGACTCCGTTCCGATGTCCATAGAGCCCTAATGCGGCGAATGGACTGGCCACTGCGTCTTGTCCCGGCCGCAGGCCTAACAGGAACTCGGCACGATGATCTACCGTGCCCGGACTGTGGGTAGGAGCGCCGCCGGCGGCGCCTATGGTCACGTATACGTCGACTCCCTCCCCTGTGGCCGCGGCATCCCATTTCCACACCTGGATGAAAAGCCCTTCGACGTCGAACCTGATTCGCCCAGCTGGGTCACCCCAGCGGGAGAGCAGATACGCTGCGACTGATTCATACATTAATTGTTGACTCCATTGGACCACCGTAGTCGGACGCCGTCTTCATTGCGGTTGTCTGTTTGTAAGTGGATCCCCCAGCGGACGGGCCGCTGCATGCCGTCTGGCAGGATAATTGCAGCTACTATCACCCAGGTCCTACAGGACTTACATCGTGCACTTCGTAAGCGAGCTACAACAACAGAACGGAACTCCCGGCGATGAAGCGACGAAGCAGTGTGGAATTGTCGGCTTTGGCGCTTTCGTTTGCAGTTGCTACCTCCGCGGCATCGTGCTCAGCGCCGATTGCTCCCGTTCCGCGTCATGACCAGGTGGTAGGGACATGGATATTTTCGTCGTCGGAAAGTGACCAGCTGAGAGAGTCCGACCCATCCTCTGCCGTCGTGGATCTTCGGCCCGACGGCACAGCGACCGTCAAGGATTATCCCAATCCTGGCTTTCCTGACTCCGTGATCTTTGGCGAAGGGCGCTCCACTACCGGAAGGTGGGATATAGTCCCGCAGCTGGACAAGTACAGCGGCGCCCAGGGTCGTCCCGGGATCCATTTGAGCCTGATCAATCCCGCCTCGCCAACGAATACTCGCACAGGAGTGGCGTTGGTGGTTGTTGGGGATGAGAAAGACATCCGCATTATGACCAAGCTGAGTGACGGTTCGGATGTGGGCATTCGGTATGTCCTGCGGCGAGACTGACAGCGGGACCAGAATGCCGGGCCGCGGATTTGACCGAACCGTTGGCGGCAGCGTGTGCTCACTTGGTTTCGCGTGCGCCGTTTAGTCGGTGGATCATCCCTCCGGCGTCCGATGGGGGATCCATCACCGTGCACAGCATTATCAGGGTGGGCGTCGCGGCCTATCGACCTGTTGCATGGAAGATGGCCGCTTTGAGGGGTTGGAGCCAAAACTAGACTAGGACCTTATGACCACTTCTGGAGCGGCAACAATGAGAACTGATGCCTGGGGAATCGCTATACCGGGCCTGACCCGCGACAAGGCTATCGAGGTTCGGGAGAAATTCCTTCCAGAGTCTAGATACGGTGTCGTCCTGTTTGACCCAAAAAAGTTCATGATTGATGCTTTTGATAGGTCAACAGTCGAAGTCATGATCAAGTGCATGCAGGCGGGCCTCGCTGCAGGCACATTAGGGCCTGAGGAAAGCTCTGGTGTTCAGAGCCTGCTTGAGGACTACCAAGACTGGCTCGAGCATGCTGACCCCCAGAGTGAGTAACTGAAAGGGACTCCTGTTGCGGATCCGGTAATTTGGACCGCTCAAATCTGGCAAACCGGCATTCCGCTAACTAGTCAACAGACCCCTGAGCGCCTCCACCGCAGCCGTTAGCTCTTCGCCGGGATCCAGATCGAAGTCACCTTTCGTCGTCCAAGGATCCAGCCGCTCGAAGTCGTTCAGCTCGATGGAGAAACGAACGTGCCCGACGTGCTTCGCGACGAGTCGGAATTCTCCTTCCAAAGAGGCGAACAGTTTGTCGCCATCCCAACCCCGCCAACAGGCTTCGAGCTCCTCGAAAAAGGAAAGAAGAAGCGACCACCCATTGAGGTCGTAGACCCTTTTGCGGGCGCAGAGCCCATCGAAGTTCGCTGTGATCAAGAGGTAATCGGAAGTCGCGCCAGGACTACGTTCCCCTGGCTCTGTACGGAGGCGGAGTGTTCCCTTGTGACCGATGAGTACCTCATTCATAGAAAGGTCGCTGGTTGGGAAGTGATCCGAAGGACAGGCTGCTCGAAGCCCGCCAAGTCGCCGACCCAGAGGTCGTCTGCCCTGTAGGTCACGAAGCGGAAGGCAGCCGAGGGGTACTCTTCGTCGGGACCGTAATCCACGGACATCCAGACGTCGACCGGCTTGCCCGCTAGATCAGCGGCAGCTGAAGCGACGCCGCGCCCCAGCAATATGCCCTGGGTCAGACAGCGGGCAGCCCATTCGCTCGTGCCCACGAAGGCCGGCCAAGTAGCCGACCTATCGGCGCGGTCGATCAGGCAATCTAGCGGAAGCTTGTTAATGTAGCCCTCGAATCCGGTGGGCCCACCGAGACTTGCCACACTCGACTGCCGGATGTTGTGCAGTTGCGATACGAGAAGTAGGCACCCGTCCTGAATCATCAGTCCTTTATCGAGTTCAGCCTGTATGTGGGGATCCAGCCTGCCGGACTCAACGAAGGGCTGCGCCAAAAGACGAAGGGGTCGCATGGACTCATTCATCGACTCGATTATCACAAAGACATAGTGCCATGGTCCGAAGCAGAAGCGGGCATGGGTCTGGACGCCAAATGAGACCGTTGTCGCGCGTCCGTTAGCCGGTCCCACACCGGGCAGATCTAACGGGCATCGAGGCCTCCGCCGTTCAAGGGCTACTGGATTCCCGTAAGACCCGCCGGCAAAAATGCCCGGTGAAGGTGCCCTAAACGCTACATTCGGCGTCATGCTTATCGGGGCTACGCCAGTGTCTCCGCCAACACTCAAGACCTAGCCCAACGCGACGCTCTCGCGCCCGCCGGTGTGGATCCCAACGCTATCTACATCGATCACGGATTCACCGGCGCCCAACGCGAAAGGCCCGGCCTTGGCAAGGCCCTCGCCGCCTGCCAGAACGAGAACACCCTCGTTGTGACCAAGCTCGATCGCTCCCCCGCCCACTGCCAGACGCCAGGAACATCCCGGATGAGCTCACCCGCAAAGGCATCGCTTTGAAGTTGGGTGGCAGCATCCACGACCCCCACGCCCTGTGGGAAAACTGCTGCTCAACCAAAGTAGCCCTCTGTACAGAGGACTTCGGACACCAGTGTGTCCATACCCGGCTGCACTAATCCCGCAACCGCAGAGATCTCAATGCAGTCAGCTTCTGACAACGACAGTCACCCACGGCCCCCCAACGATCTTGTCCCGGGTGGGGCACCGCCTTGAAGTGCCGCAAGGAACAGCGCCTCGGCCAGGATCGCGTTCCTCAGTTCCCCAAGATGGACGGACTCGTTTGCCCCGTGAGCCCGGGAATCCGGATCCTCCGCGCCGGTGATGATGATGGGACACTGCGGCTGGGCAGCGGCGAGTGCGGCAACGAACGGGATGGAACCACCAACGCCCATGGACACTGGTTGCGCTCCCCATGCCTGTGCCAGGGACCAGAGTGCCGCCTGAACCACCGGGTGGTTGGAGTCAGCCATGAATGGCACGCTTTTGGACCCGGGGGTGAACGTGACCTCCGCCCCGAAAGGAACGTGTTTCAATGCATGGCGCCGCACGGCTTCCATTGCCTGATTGGGGTGGTTCCCCGGCGGCAAGCGAAGGCTGAACTTCACGGTGGCCTCGGGCAGCAACACGTTCCCGGCTGTGGCGATGCGTTGGGAATCCAGGCCCACGAAGGAGAGTGCAGGCTTGCTCCATAAACGTGAAGCGAGTGATCCGGTTCCAGCCAGCTCAACGCTTTCCGGCACACCCGCGTCCCGCCGGAATGTCTCCTCGTCCATATCAAGGCCCTCGGCCAGGCCCTCAACCAGCCCCTCCACAGCAACGGAACCGTCAGCATTGTGGAAGGTTGCCATCAGGCGCGCCAAGACTGTCAGTGCATCAAGGACCGGGCCCCCGTAGGTCCCGGAATGCAGTGCATGGTCTAGGACGCGGACACGAATTGTCCCGTCCACCAGGCCGCGGAGGCTGGTAGTCAGGCCCGGGATCCCGATCTTCCAGCTGCCCGAATCCGCAACAACGGCAGCGTCGGCAAGGAGTTCTTGTCCGTAATCCTTCATGAAGCCCTGAAGGCTGGGTGAGCCAGCTTCTTCCTCGCCCTCAACGAACACAGTGAGGCCCAGCCCGTGATCCGGCCCAAGAACCGAATCGACGGCGTGGATGGCAGCGAGGTGCATGACGATTCCGGCCTTGTCATCGGCAGCGCCACGTCCCCAAAGACGTCCGTCCTTCTCCATTGCGGAGAAGGGCTCCGAATCCCAGGCGTCCAGCGCCCCTGCTGGCTGAACATCGTGATGAGCGTAGAGCAGGACAGTGGGAAATTCCGGCGCGGCAGGCCTTTTCGCCACCACTCCCGGTGCGCCTTCTACCCCGGTTGGATCCGCAGCCCGGATGATTGATACTTCGGGGAAACCGCGTGCCAGGAACAGATCACGAACGCGGAGAGCACTGAGGTCCAATGCATGGGCATCAAATCCGGCCCAGGCGATGCCGGGAACGCTGACTAAATCGGTCAGGACGGTCACGTAGTGGGCCATGTTTGCATCCACCGCGGCGGCAAGTGCCTCAAGGGTGGCCGGTGGGAGGTGGGCTTGTGGAAGATACTCATTGAACTTCACGCGTGATTCACCTTGCGCCTTGACGGGTACATGGAAGACGAGATCGATGTAAGGAATTGTAAGTTTACTTACCCATCTAGGAGAGCCTCGTGGATCAAAATGAAGCGCCGTTGCTCGATGCGTTGGCCGAGTACCACCGACTGAACCGCTACGGGTACACGCCTCCGGGGCATCGCCAAGGGAGGGGTGCCGACGCGCGAACCCTTGAGGTGCTGGGTGCGGACACGTTCCGCTCCGATGTGCTCTCCACGGCAGGACTGGATGACAGAAAGTCCTCCGGCGGCTTTCTCAGCAAGGCCGAGGAGCTCATGGCCGAAGCCGTCGGAGCTGATAAGGCATTCTTTTCGACCTGCGGCAGCTCACTCTCCGTCAAGGCATCCATCCTTGCCGTCACCCGTGGAAGTGGCGATTTGCTGATTGGCCGGGATGCACACAAATCCGTGGTGGCTGGCATCATCCTTTCCGGACTCCAGCCCAGATGGATCTCCCCGCAGTGGGATCGGGACCTGCACATTGCCCACCCGCCGAGCCCTGAAGAAGTGGAGAAGATGTGGCAAAGGTACCCTGATGCTGCCGCAGCCCTGATCACCAGCCCAACGCCCTATGGCACGTGTGCAGATATCGAGAAAATCGCCGAGATCTGCCACTCCAGGGGCAAGCCGCTGATCATCGACGAAGCATGGGGCGCGCATCTGCCGTTCAATAAGCGGTTGCCTACGTGGGCCATGGATGCGGGTGCAGACATTTGCGTGGTCAGTGTCCACAAGATGGGAATGGGATTCGAGCAAGGATCCATCTACCATCTCCAGGGCAGCCTGGTGGATCCGGTCCGGCTAAGCCAGTGCGCCGATCTGCTCTCCACCACCAGTGCCAACGTCATGATCTATGCGGCGATCGACGGCTGGCGGCGACACATGGTCCAGGATGGCGAGATGCTGCTGGAAAAGACCTTGAACCTGGCCGAGAGCGTCCGCAGCGATATCGATTCCATGACCGGACTCCACGTCCTTGGGCCGGAGCTGGTCCATGCCGAGGCCTCCCATGATTTGGATCCCCTCCACGTGCTGATCGACGTCGCGGGTTTGGGCATCAGTGGCTACCAGGCAGCGGACTGGTTGCGGGCCAACTGTCACCTTGACGTTGGGCTCAATGATCACCGGAGGATAGAAGCCACGTTGTCCCAATCGGACGATGAGGAAACAACCGAACGCTTGCTGACAAGCCTGCAGCAGCTGATCGAAGCCGCGCCCCAGATGCCGGAACCGACGCCCGTTCAGCTCCCGGATCCGGAGGACCTGGAAATGGCAACGGTGATGTTGCCCCGGGATGCCTTCTTCGGACCCGTGGAAAACGTCGCTGCAGAAGAAGCTGCAGGTCGGGTCGCAGCCGAGCAGATCACGCCGTATCCGCCCGGCATCCCGGCAATCCTTCCGGGCGAACGGATCAACCAGGCCGTCGTCGAATATCTCCGCACCGGAGTAGCCGCCGGAATGGTTTTACCGGATCCGGCGGACCCGTCAATGAAAACCATCAGGGTAGTGGCACATCAGCGCGACCAATGAGCTCTGGACTCTCCCCACATAATCACTAGGCTGAGAAAGACCAATTCCGAGTTCCAAAGGAGAGATGATGACGCTTCCTCCGACTCACGAACCTGAGCCGTTCCCGCCGGAACCGGGACCGGTCCAGCCACCACCGGATCCCACTACCCCGTTCCCGCCCAGTCCTATTCCATCTCCAAATCCGACGCCCGGCCCGCTTCCGGTTCCGGATCCTGGTCCCGTTCCACCACATCCACGCTCACCTAACAAGGTGAGCGCCGCCGTCGTTGCCGGTTCCGATCCGCTAACCGACCGCCCTCTTGATCAGCTCGACGATCCTGTCTTCAAGCTCCGGGGTGAGCTCAGTCAGGGCATACGATGTTGGCCACATGCTGCCGTCATCGAGCATCGCATTCTCTTCGAAGCCGAGGGTGGCATACCTGCTCTTGAACTTGTCGGCACTCTTGAAGAACACGATGTTCTTCCCGTCTTTGGCATATGCCGGCATTCCGTACCAAGTCTTCGGGGAAAGCTCCGGCGCATGCTCCCTGATCAGCGCATGGAGTCGCTGCGCAATGGCCTTGTCCGCCGGCGGCATCTCCGCGATCTTCGCCAGGACATCGCTCTCGCCGTCGGCTTGGGAAGCCTTCTTGGTCCTTTTGAGCTCCTGCGAACGCTCCTTCATGGCGGCGCGTTCGTCCTCGGTGAATCCCTCGTAGGACTTGGTAGCTCCGGTCTCAGTCATGGCAGGCCCCTCTCGCTGCTGGAAATCTTTCGGATGTTTCAACGATAGATCCGGGCTGATCGCCGAGCTTCTTCAATACTGCTCAATCAGCAGCTAGGAGAAACGTCCGGGCCGGAACGTTGCCAGCATGGGGTGCTTCTTGCCGGTAAGGATCTCTCCGGATAGCAGTTCACCTGCGATGAGTCCCAACGTGGCACCCGAGTGCGTGAACGCTACGAAGCAGCCAGGCACTTGGCCCAGTTCACCGAAGACCGGCTCTCCATCGCCGGGGATGGGCTTGTAGCCGATCTTCCAGGAGGCCGGCTTGAGTTCGGGGTTGCCTGCAATCAGCTTGGAGGATTCATCGGCCAGTTCCTGGACAACGTCATCAGGAATGCTGAAGGAACCATCTGGGTGTTCGGTAATCCGGTCCTCATACCAGTCGTGGTCCAGCGCGAAAGTGTTACCCGGGTTGGGACGAACGGCGGCACGTGGCGTATTCATCACTGCCTTCACCTGGTGCTCCACAGGCTTGGTGACCACCAGCATGGAAACCGGGGAACCATTGGGGATTTCCACCCCGAGCGGCTTCACGACGGCGGGCGTCGCCGCGCCGCAAGCGACGAGGACGGCGTCGGCTGAATAGGTCTCGCCGGAGGCAGTCTCGACGCCGTTGGCCCGGCCGCCGTCGAGCGTCACTTGGACTTTGCCCGCGTTGAGGACGAGCTGACCGCCGAGGGCATGGAACTCCTCCATGAGGAAGTTGACCAGGTCCGGCAGGCTGACCCAGCCCTCGCCGGGGTTGAAGATGGCGTTCTCGGGAACAGCGCTGGCGTCGATGCCGGGCGTCACCGATGCGATCTCCTCAGGGGCGAGAAGCTTGGAGTCGTAGCCAATCGACTGCTCGTAAGCATGACGGGCCTCGGTCACCTCGCGCTGGCCGGCAGCGTTCCACATGAGGCCTCCGCCGAACTGCAGCCATTCGCGGCTGGGATCCGCAGCGAACAGTGTCCGGTACCGATCAACGCCGGCCAGCCGCAGCTGGTGGTAAGGGGTGGACCTTTCGCCGGCTGAGTTAAGCCAGGAAAGTGAACGGCCCGTGGCCTCGCTGGCCAGGCCTTGCTCGGTCAGCAAGGTCACGGATGCTCCCCCGCGGAGCAGGTGAACGGCGGTGGAAACGCCCAGGATGCCGCCCCCGATGACGGCGACGTGCTTGGTGGAGGACATAGCTCTCCCTTTCTTTCGTGCTTGTGGATGCTTGGGACGCTCTTGCGCTTACGCGAAGGCGTGGATGCTTTCGATGATTTTGAGGGTTTCAAGCGCCTCGGCCGGCGCTACGGGAAGCCGCCCTTGGCCACGAAGCCAGGCTGCCAGTTCTGCGTAGAACTGCGGGTAGGCGCCCTTTTCTGCAGGTACGGGTGTGGTTGAACCGTCAACTCCCAGAAGCCCCCAAGACTCCTGGGGTTCGATGCCATAAGAAGCGTCCGACGGCGTGACACCGGCTGCGAGCGCAGGTTCCTGACCGTCGAGTCCCCACTTGGTATACCCGGCTTTTGATCCGAGGACGTGGAACCGCGGCCCAACCTGGGCCGCCATTCCGTTCATCCATAGCCGGGACCGTACGCCTGACGCGTGGAGCAGGGACACGAAGGCCTCCGTGTCTGCCGCGCCGGGATGCGGGCCATGATTTGCGGTTTCGCCGTAGCTTTCCTCCACAGGTCCGAACAGCTGGATGGCTTGGTCGATCAGGTGGGCGCCCAGGTCGTGAAGGATTCCGCCGCCCTCGGCCAGCGTGGATGTATCGCGCCAGTTCCCGAAGCCTTCGGGCCGCCACCATTCAAAACGCGACTCAAAAGTCCGTACTTCGCCCAGTGCCCCTTCCTGCAGCAGTTTGCGCAGCGTCAGGAAGTCGGCGTCCCACCGGCGGTTCTGGAAGACCGTGAGCTGCACACCGGCGTCGGACGCGCGTGCGGCCAGCTCCTCACCGTGGGCGACGCTGGTGACGAAAGGTTTGTCCACCACAACGTTCAGGCCGCAGGCAATTGCCGTGGCACCGAGTTCGAGGTGAGTGAGGGGCGGCGTTCCCAGCACCACGAGATCGAGGTCGCTGGCACGGGCGAACATTTCCTCCGGAGTGGCCACGATGCCCGCTTGCGGGTAGAGCCGCGCTGCCTCGCTGGCCCGCTCCGGGTCCGCCGTCACGATGACGTCCAGAGAATAGTTCGGATCCGCTGCGATCAGCGGGGCATGGAAGACCTTGCCCGAGACGCCAAACCCGACGACGGCGGTCCGGATGGGTGCCGCTGTTACCTGACCCATTACAGGACCTCCGAAAGGAAGCGCTGCAGGCGTTCGCTGCGCGGGTTGTCGAAGAGCTCGGCAGGGGTGCCGACCTCCACCACTTCGCCTTCATCCATGAAGACCACTTGATCAGCAACTTTGCGGGCAAAGCCCATCTCGTGTGTGACCACCAGCATGGTCATCCCCCGGCGTCCGAGGCCTGCCATGAGGTTCAGGACACCCTTGACGAGCTCCGGGTCCAGCGCGCTGGTGGCTTCATCGAAGAGCATGACTTCCGGTTCCATGGCGAGCGCCCGGGCGATAGCGACGCGCTGCTGCTGACCGCCGGAGAGGTCGCGCGGCCGGTGGTCGGCGCGTTCGGCGAGGCCCACTTCGGCGAGCCGACGCTGAGCGCGTTCCCGGGCCTCCTTCTTGGACATTCCCTTGACGCTCCACAGAGCGAGGGCCACGTTCTCCAGGGCTGTGTGGTCCGGGAAGAGGTTGAAGTGCTGGAACACCATGCCGATGCGGGCGCGGAGGATGTCCGGCTTGACCTTAAGGGCGCTTTCGCCGGCCAGAAGCACGTCGCCGCTCTTGGGTTCGTGCAGGCGGTTGACGCCGCGCAGGAGGGTGGACTTGCCGGAACCGGACGGGCCGATGATGCACGTGGTTGTGCCCGGAGCCACGTTCAGGCTGACGTTGCGGAGTACCTCTACGTCGCCATAGGCCATGGTCAGGTCCCGCAGTTCCAGGCTGGAGCCGTGGAACGTCTGGACGTCGGCTGCGGCTGACTTGTCCTTGGCGGTTGACTTGGCCGCTGACATGTTGGCGCTGGTGCTGCTGCTGGCAGTGTTGCTGCTGCTTGTGAGGTTCACGTGTTGCTCCCGGTGATGAGCGGCGATGCCGCGTCGAGTTCCTTGACTTCCTTCAGCCCGCTGGTTGGGGCTGTTGGACGGCGGCGACCGGTGCGGAACTTGTTGTCGAAGTAGTTGACCAGGTGGGTCAGTGGCACGGTGATCACCAGGTAGAAGATGCCTGCCATGACCAGCGGTGAGAGGTTGCCTGAGAGCACTGCGGCGTCCTGGCCCACACGGAACAGTTCACGCTCGCTGACCAGCAGGCCCAGGAAGTAGACCAATGAAGAGTCTTTGACGATTGCAATGAACTGGTTCACCAGGGCAGGCAGCACCCGGCGTACGCCTTGCGGTACCACCACCAGGGCCATGGACTTTGAGTAGCTCATACCGAGGGCACGGCATGCCTCGCCTTGGCCTTTGTCCACGCTCTGAATGCCGGCACGGAAGATTTCTCCGATGTAGGCGCTGGCGATCAGGCTCAGCGCGATGATGCCCAGCGGGTAGGGCGAGGGTCCAAACACCGACTGGCTGAACCGGGCAAAGCCCTGGCCGATCAGGAGGATGGTGAGGATTGCGGGCAGGCCCCGGAAGAGGTCCGTGTAGATCCGCGCCGGGATACGCAGCCACTTGGACCGCGAGATCCCCATGACGGCCACCACCATGCCCATCACTATACCGAGGATGGTTGCTGCGATGGAGATGATCAGGGTGTTGAGGAGTCCAACTCCCAGGAGTTGGGGCAGTACTTCGATCATCGAATCGAGATCGAAGAACGTGCGGCTGATGGTATTGAGCCAATCCATTTGGTGCTCTCAGACGTTTGTTGGTTTTTCGGGATGGCCGGGCGGGCTACGGGATGTGGCCCGCCCGGCGGTGTTGTTGATTAGGCGGTGTGGCCCGCCCGGCGGTGTTGTTGAGTAGGCGGTGTGGAGTAGGCGGTTGCGCTACTTGGCAGCCGCTACTTGGCAGCCGTTGGCGAAGGGCTGGAGGTCTGCTCCGCCTTGGGCAGGTACTGCTCGGGCATCGGCGAGCCCGGGAACCACTTCTGGTAGAGCTTCTTCCAGGTGCCGTCTTCCATGGCCGCGGCAAGGCCCTTGTTCAAGGCTTCCTTGAAGGCGGGCTTGTTCTTGGCAATGGCAAACCCTGCCGGGGCGTCGAAGGACGGGATGTCAGCTGCACTGACCAGTCCGAACTGCTCCTGGTACGCCTTGGCTGCCTCGTAGTCCAGGAAGTGGGCGTCCACTGCGCCGCTGTTGACGGCGGAGATTGCGGTGTTGTTGTCCGGGAAGCGGACCAGCTGGGCGGAGGTGAAGTTCTTGACCGCGTAGGCTTCCTGGAGCGTGCCTTGGACAACGCCCAGGCGCTTGCCGGACAGTCCGTTGACGTCCTTGATGCCTGACGTCTTGGTGGTGATGACCGTCAAGTAGCCAGCCAGGTAGCCGTCGGAGAAGTCGACGGTTTCCTTGCGCTTGTCCGTGATGCCAATGGCCGCAACGCCGACGTCGAACTGGCCATTGGCCACGGCTGCGAGCAGGCCGGAGAAGTCCTGTCCGGTGAAGACAACCTTGTCCACACCTGCACGGTGTGCCACGTCCTTGAAGAGCTCCACATCGAAGCCGGTGAAGTTGCCCGAGCCGTCCGTGAAGGTGTAGGGCTTCGAGTCGCCAAGGCTGGCGACGCGGATGGTGCCGGGTTCGATCAGGCCGTAAGGATTCTCAGCCGAGCTTGAGGTCCCGGCAGAGGATCCACCACAGCCGGAGAGGGCGAGGATGGCCGCCAGGGCTGCTGCTGCGAGCGCTGCCGGGCGGAAGTTCAGTTTGATCACAGCGTTGTCCAATCGTGGGGAGGGCCAGCGGTGCTGTCTGGGCCGCTTTTGGGGTCTTACTCGATGCGGGGTCTTGTTGAGTCCGGTCTCAGCCCCTAGGATTGAGACCGGACTCACATCGATTGATTGAAAATGTAGCGGAAGTCACAAGCCGCGTCAACACCACTTCTGAAAGGTGAACATGAGTACTGATGGATCCCGACGGCGGGACGTGACAGTTGCCGACGTCGCCAAAGCCGCGCAAGTCTCCAAGGCCCAAGCCGCCCGGGCCCTGGGCAACTATGGCGCAGTCAGCGACGACGTCCGGGAGCGGGTTCTCGCCGCTGCCGAAGGGCTGGGCTACCGCCCCAACGAGCTCGCGCGCAGCATGAACACGGGCAAATCAAACACCATCGGCGTGGTGGTGGGCGATATCGAAAACCCGCACTTCGGCTTGGCCACCAGGGGCATCACAGACACCGCCAAGAAGAGCGGCTACAACGTCATCCTGATCAACACCGATGAAGAACGGGCCGCCGAGGTGGACGCCGTTCAGGTGCTTCTGGACAAGCGCGTTGACGGGCTGATCGTGGCTCCAGCCTCATCCGTGGAAACCTCACACTTGAAGGAGGTCCGCGACTCTGGCCGGCCCCTGGTCCTGCTGGACCGCGCCGCCGAAGGACTCGACGTCGAGACCTTCGCTGTGGACATGGGAACCATCTCCTACGAGTCCACCAAGTACCTCATCCAAGCAGGCCATCGACGCATCGCGTTCGTCTCCACCGTTCGGACAGACGGGCCCTACGTTGCGGGGATGACACTGGATTCCTCGCAAATCTCGGACCGCCTGGAGGGAATCCGCCGCGCCTTCGAAGAGGAAGGCCTCAGCCAGCCGATCGACCTGGTGCGTCTCAATGCCGGTGACGCCGATTCCATTATGCGAATCACCCGTGACCTGCTGAAGGGGCCGGATGCTGCTACGGCCATCATTGCCTCTGACGGCCTCATCGCCTTGAGCGTTGTGGAGGCCATCCAGGAATCGGGGCTCTCCATCCCCTCGGACGTATCCCTCCTCATGTACGACGATTTCGCCTGGACCCGTCTCACCACTCCCCCGCTCACCGTCATTGCGCAGCCTGTCTACGAGATGGGAATGGCCGCCGCCACCGCGTTGATCCGGCTGATTGAGGGCAGGAAATCTTCCGCACCAGCTGGCCCGCCGTTGGAGGCGCGACTCGTGCTCCGCGGCTCAATCGGATCGCCGAAGGACGTCGGCGTGCTCAGCCAGGCGGGCGGTTAACCCCTGCCAAACCCCTTGCACGCCCAACAGAAACGGCCACACTGGAAGCATCAGGTGAGGAAGCTGACATGCCAAAAGTGGAAATGGATCTGGATTCCGTCGTCCCACCGGCGAAAGTACGGGAGGCCTTGCTGGACTTTAGCCCGCGTCGGCCGGAGATCTGGCCAGGCATCTACCCACCCATGTACGAGGTTTACCAGGTGGGCGACACCTTCGCGGACATCAGAGAAGGAAGCAAAGCTCCCGGTGGCGTGATCTGGGCCAAGGAACACTACGACTGGGCAAACCCCGACGAAGTGAAGTGGACTGTCCAGGAGAGTAATTTCTGCGCGCCGGGAAGCTACGTGAATGCGCGAATCACACCCAACGAGTCTGGCGGTTCACGCATTCACGTTACCTGGAACCGTAAGCCCACAAGTTTCATGGGTCGCCTGGCCGCCTTCATGATCGTCGTGACCCGGGGCGCGCCGGTGGCAAGCTCACTGCGAATGGGCCTGAAAAAGTTGGAAGCGAAAGGCGCCACGGAGCCATGATCAAATCTGCAGAGAGCGTTGTCATCGCCCGGACACCGGAAGAGGTCTTCCAGTACGTGGCGGACCTTCGCAACGAACCGAACTGGCACGTTGACATTGCCAGCGTGCCTGACCAAACCGACCCTGTCCCAATCGTCGGCAAGACCTACCCGCTGAACTTCAAACCCTTCATGGGCAAGACCGACGGCACATTCACAGCCGTGGATGTCAGGCCCGGCTCGCGCTTGCAATATCGAGCCGACTTCGCAGGACTGCAGCCACGCATCACTTACACGGTGGAGCCAGCCGGGGAAGGCGCCCGCTTCACTCGAGGCGTGGAGATGCAACCAAGCGGGCTCAAGGTTCTCATGACCCCGATGATGGCGTACATGGTTCCCCGGCGAAACAAGGTCTTTGTCCAGAACCTGAAGCGCGTGCTGGAATCCTGACGGCTGCTTTCGCGGTCCGCTTCGTAAAACCACGACGTCGGCTAGTCACCCACCCGGGGCTGCCATCGCCGTCGTGGTTCATTGCCCTAATCGAATCTGTTGGTGGAAAGCAGGAACAGAGTAAGCGCCAGCGTAAGCCGCACGCGGCCTGACGGTATTCGAATGTCGAAGCCGAGGGCGGACGTGAACTCGCTTGCGCGGTTCTGGACACTCGAGTGATGCAGATTGAGCTGACCGGCCACAGCGCGCAGGCTGCCTGCTTCAGCAATGGCTTCCTCTATCCGCCACGCCTTGGGCTGTTCTGCGATCAGCCGTTTCAAAGCCGTAACGTCAGCCGGTTCGTGGGTGGCCTCGTTTGCCCTTTCAGCAAGCACGATGAGGCTGCCAAGATCGTCCGCGGTGTGAATCGGGCGGTGTGGGCTGGTAAGTCTGAGGGCCAGGAGTGCTGTCTGCCAAGATCTGTCCAGCTCCTGGGGGACGGTGGCCAAGCCGATTCCTGCCCTCGTATCCTGTGGCGCAGTCGCCATGGACGGGCGAATGAATGCCCGGATTGCACCGAATTCCGTGTGAACTACCGCTGACGATCCGGGCATTGGCATCACCGCAGGGATTGTATGAACCCTGTATGAGCCAGTGCGCTCCAAGTGCAGAAGGGCTGCCGCCTCCATGCGTCTTTCCAATGAAGACTCGCTGCTGATGATCGTCTCAATTGCGCGTCGCGTGGCTGCTACGGGACTCGTTCGATCCCAAAAGATGCCCAGTGCAATCGCGAGCCGTTCCAGGATCAATTCATCATTGACGAACCCGGGGCTGGCGCGCTCAATCCATGCCCGCCCGTCGGCACCAAACTCTTTGGAAGGCCACTCACCTTGTTGTTCCGGCATCCTCCGTCCAGATGCATCAACGCACATGGAACGGCCATCCATGGCAAAGCCAACTGAACAGTCACACAGTACCGCCGCCCCGCGGATGAGCATTTCTGCATTCGCCCGGCTGTTGACCAGCGCGTCGAAATACGTGATGACCTTGAGGCTTTCCGAGGCCTGGGGATCGAGCGCTTTGAGGCGCCACACGAGTCCTTGCATAACTATCGCCCGCCACCTTTGGTCTTCGAGAAGTTAATGGTGGCCCAGTCCGGCTGCTGCGGCAATGCATGACGGGCAGCCGGACGTGGGTTCAGGCATCCAGAATGCGTCGAAGCCACTGGGTGCGGGCCTCCCGTGCCATGACGGAGAGCGCTGCTTGGGGAAAGAAAATATCAAACCCGTGGAAACCGCCGGGCCACACGTGAAGCTCCGCGTCACCCCCGCAGGCCCAAATGGTGGAAGCGTAGGCAATGTCTTCGTCGCGGAAAACCTCTGCGGAGGCCACATCGATGAAAGTGGGAGGAAGGTTTGAAAGATCCTCAGCCCGGGCCGGCGCCGCGTAGATGGAAACGTCCTCTGTCTTCCGACGGCCGCCGAGGAGCGCGTCCCAGCCGGTATCGTTGCTCGTCCTGTCCCACACGCCGATGCCATCAATTTGGCGACTCGAGATAGTGTCATTGCGGTCATCGAGCATTGGATAGATCAGGAGCTGACCGGCCAGTTCAGGGCCACCCCTATCGCGTGACAGCAGGGCAACACCGGCAGCAAGCCCTCCACCTGCGCTCGCACCGGCAACAATGAGGCGATCAGGATCAATGCCCAGCTCTGCAGCATTCGCGGCCACCCATTCCAGGCCCGCGTAGCAGTCTTCCACGGGCGCCGGGTCCGGGTTTTCAGGGGCAAGACGATATTCGACAGAGACAGCCACGGCATCCAAAAGCTCGACCCACTCAATGAGCCAATCCGCGCCAAGAAACCGATCGCCCATGACCATTCCGCCGCCGTGAATGTGGAAGATTCCGGGTCCGCCAGGCTCGTGGTCTATCCGCCGAAAAATGGACACGATGAGATCTGGAGCCCCTACGGGGCCTGGAATGGTCCGTTCAAAGTGTTCTACTGGGCGACCGGCCAAGAGATCCTCGATAGGAGTCGCCACGAAGGACTGCCGCATGCCTTCGATCATGTCAGGCGTCAGCGTGGGAGTGATCAGATCACCCAATGCCACAAGTGTCGCCCCAAGCTCCGGATCAAAAGGTGGCGCTTTATGTACCGATTTCATCTTGACCTCCATTAATTCGGCCACTTCGTCGTGACCTGAAGCAAGCCTAGGTGCGCCCGACCACGAAGCTAACCGCCAAAAGCCCTCAAAAGGAACGGCGAGGACCGCCATGTGGCGGTCCTCAGCGACGTGTTTTCACAGCTACCTCAGTCGCCTTGCTCTGGTTCGTCCGCTGAGCGCACACTGCTCTGGATGATGCCGAGTTCCTCGAGCTGCGCTGACATCCCGGCACCGTCCGGAGCATAGATCCAAGGGATTCCCGGCGTCGGTTGTCCCCCGGACTTTGACCTACCGCCGGCGAGCACCGCTTCACCGACGGAGAGCTGCCGGATGGCGATCGCCCTGACGTTCTCCGGGTGGCGATGTGCGAATTCGGAATAGATGGCTTCGTCGTGCTGTCCGTCGTCGCCTACGAGCAGCCACTTGATGCGGGGGAACTCCTCTGCCAGGCGCTCCAGCGAAGTGCGCTTGTGCTCCCTGCCGCTACGGAACCATCGGTCCGGCGTGGGTCCCCAGTCGGTCAACAGCTTGGGCCCTGCGGGGTACAGATTGCGGGACAGGAACCGTGACAGTGTGGGCGCCACATTCCAGGCCCCGGTAGACAGGTAGAGCACCGGCGCCGTGGGTGCCGTCCTGGCGATCCGCTCGTAGAGGACGGCCATGCCTGGAGTCGGCGTCCTCGCATGCTCATTGAGCACAAAGGTGTTCCAGGCAGCCAGGAACGGTCGGGGAAGGGCTGTCACCATGACGGTGTCGTCAATATCGGAAACCACACCGAAGTCTGCGTCGTCCGCCACGACTTCCACGGGAGCCTCGACGATTCTGGAACTCCCGGATTGCAGGGTGATCGTGTGCCAGCCGGGATCCAGGGCTGCCTCAATGCGGACATCGACGACGCCCCCACGGTCGGCTTCGACGTCATGGACGGTGCCTGCAATGGTCACCCGTACGGCTGCATGAGCGACGGGCGCACTAATGAAGTTCCGCCAGCCGCGCATGCTCTCCTGCAAGGGGTTGGCATGGCCGGCGGCATCGCGGGGGTCGCTGCGAACAACTCTGGCCAGCACCCGGACCCAGGAAGTAGTGCCGTATCCGGTGTACGGGATGACCGTTTCCACTCGACCCCTCCGGATGGCGAGGCGCGTCTGGAACCTCAGCCACGCGTCGTCGAGCCTGACAGCCAGATGGTCGCTCTTGGACAAAGTGCGCGGTTTCTCAGGACGGGGAAACATGCGTCCAGTCTGGCATGGCCGGGCGGAAGGCTACCATACGGGCGTGAGCCAGGTGAGGACGGACCCGTCGCCTTCGATGTGATCAGCCAACTCCGCGTTGAACTTTCGGCCGTATTCTGCGCCGATGTGCTCCTGGAAGGCTTGCTCGTCGCGGTAGACCTCGAACACGAAATATTCCCGCGGATTGGTTTCCCGCGTGTAGGGCAGGAACGTGACGTTGCCTGGTTCCTGGCGCACGTGCCCTGCGAGTTCTGTCATCATTTCAGCGACCCTGGTTTCGCTGCCTTCCTTGACGGTGAATTCTGCGTACAAAGTTTTGGTCATGTCCGGTCCTTTGATCGATTGAATCGGGATTGCTTCTGGTTAGTTCTGGGGCAGTATCTCGCCGGAGCCCCTGGGGATGAGTTCCGTCGGGACGATATACGTCTGTGGTGAGCGATTGTCGCCGTCGATCCTTGCAAGGATCCGTTCTGCAGCGAGCTTTCCGATGCGTTCAGGGTGCTGGGCAACCACGGTTACTCCCGGCTCCATCATGTCGGCCAGGGTGAAGTCGTCAAATCCGACCAAAGCAACTTTGTGCTGCTCACCGACGGATTTCAGCGCCCGCATGGCACCGAAAGTTACCAGGTTCTGACTGGAGAATATCGCGGTTGGCGGGTTCTCCGATGTGAGCAATTCGTGCGCAGCCTTGAGGGCCGTTTCCTCGTCGTGAAGATTCTCCCGGACCGCAACGGTGGAGGTCGCGATCCCGGACCTGCCGACCTCGTCCAGGAAACCTGCGCGGCGTTTCACGGCGGTCTGGATATCGGTCCGGTCCCCGAGGTAAGCCAATTTGGTGTGGCCATGCTTGATGAGATGCGCGGCTGCCGCCGCGGCGCCCACCTCATTGTCCGTAACTACCGCATCCGCCTCGATACCCACGGGCTCGCGGTCGATGAACACCAACGGCAGATCACGGGAGTGTTCGGGGATCATGTAGGCCTGGCTCTTCGCGATCGTGGTCAGCACAAGACCATCCACGCGACGCCCCAGGAAAGCCGAAATCAACTTCCTTTCCCGGTCCGGGTCGTCATCCAGGCTCGAGGCGAAGACAGCAATTCCCCGCTCACCGAGGGCATCCTCCATCGCGCGGTGAATCTCACCGCTGAAGGGGTTGGACACGCTCGGAAGCAACAGTCCGATGGATTGGGTCTTGCGGCCGGACCGCTTCAGACTGCCGGCTGTGATGTCCAGGTGGTACTGAAGTTGCTCCGTTGCCCGCAGGACCCGCTGACGGGTTTCCTCCGAAACGCCTGGTTCGTCGTTCACCACCCTTGAGACCGTCTTGATGCCAACCCCGGCAAGATCAGCGACGTTTTTCATCGTGGGGGGCTTGCGCGCAGGGTCGGCTTGGTAACGATTAGACATCGTTGTCAACGAAATGCTCCTCAACTTCAATTAACACTTGACTGCACTGTGTGAGCTTGGTTACATGTTACCTGACAACGTTGTCATGGGGGAATCACTCGCCATGAGCAGCCACAAAAAACAGGAGTTTCAATGTTGAGTTCCAAAGCCTCGAGGTCGGCAAAGACCCGTCTTCTTGCCGCCGGCGCAGTCCTGACGCTGGGCGCACTAAGCCTGACTGCCTGCGGCGGCGGCTCCTCGCCGTCGTCCAGCGCGAGCAGTGACGAAAAGATCGGCGTTTCGTTGATCGTAAAGACCACCTCCAACCCGTTCTTTGTGTCGATGCAGGATGGCGCCAAGAAGGCTGCCGCGGCGGACGGCGTTGATCTCAAGCTTGCCGCAGGCAAGGCCGACGGCGACGAGGACACCCAGATCCAGGCCATTGAAAACGCGATCTCCAAGGGCGACAAGGGAATTCTCATCACCCCCAACGGCCCGTCCGTAGTGGATGCCCTGAAGAAGGCCAAGGACGCTGGCCTGTTCGTTATTGCCCTTGACACCCCGCCGGACCCGGCCGATGCCGCTGACATCACGTTTGCCACGGACAACTTTGCCGCCGGCGAGCTGATCGGCAAGTGGACTGCCCAGCAGTTGGCGGGCAAGAAAGCTGTGATCGCACTTGTGGACCTCTTCGATGACAAGGTGGTGTCCGTTGACTATAACCGTGACCAAGGCTTCCTGACCGGCCTGGGCATCGACACCGCCGATAAGAAGAAGAACGGCGACGAAGCCAAGACGGGCAAGTACACCGGCGGCAAGGGTGGCGAGTACGAAATCGTCGGCAGCCAGGCTTCCCAGGGCGCTGAAGATGGCGGACGTACCGCCATGGAGACCCTGCTGGCCAAGAACCCGAACATCAACGTCGTTTACACGATCAACGAGCCTGCTGCTGCCGGCGCGTTCGAAGCACTGAAATCCGCGGGCAAGGAAAAAGACGCCCTGATCGTCTCCGTTGACGGTGGCTGCTCAGGCGTAAACAACGTCAAGTCCGGTGTGATCGGTGCCACGGCACAGCAGTACCCGGTCAAGATGGCCGAGCTTGGTGTCAAGGCCATTGTTGACCTCGCAAAGACCGGCAAGAAGCCTGCCAACTCCGAGGGCCTGGACTTCTTCAACACCGGAGTGGAGCTCGTCACGGACAAGCCCGTAGACGGCGTGAAGAGCATCACCACCACCGACGCTTCCCAGATCTGCTGGGGCAAGTAAGTTCAGGAGCAACCTAAAGTGACCCAGCAACAGACCGCCGGCCCCCCGAGCGCCGGGCACGCTGACCTGGCCGAGGAATTCCTCGACCGCCAAACACCCCTCAGCAGAATCCGCAACATCCTCCACCGCTACCCCGCCCTCAGCCCGGCCATTGTCCTGCTGATCGCCGTGGTGGTCTTCGGACTCCTCAACGACCGCTTCCTTCGGGTAGAGAACCTTTCCCTGATTACCCAGCAGGTCGCCGTCGTCGGAACCCTGGCCATCGCGCAGACGCTCATCATCCTGACCGCCGGAATCGACCTTTCCGTCGGCGCAGTCATGATCCTGTCCTCGATGGTGATCGCGCAGATGGCTGTCGGCAGTGGCGTCCCAGGTCCATTGGCACTCATCGCAGGTTTGATCGTGGGACTTGCGTCAGGTGCACTGAACGGTTTCCTCGTGACACGTTTCCGGCTCCCGCCGTTCATCGTCACGCTGGGAACCCTGAACATCTTCATCGCCCTGACCCTGCTCTACTCCGGTGGCAGCACCGTCCGCGGATCCGCCATGCCTGGCGTGCTCACCTGGCTGGGAAGCACCTTCCCGATCGGGCCCGTCCGGATCTCCACCGGTGTCGTCATGATGCTCCTGCTCTACATCGTCGTCGCCTTCATCCTGGGCAAAACCGCTTGGGGACGGCACCTCTACGCCGTGGGCGATGACAAGGAAGCGGCCCGCCTGGCGGGCATTCCCGTCAACCGCGTCCTGATGAGTGTCTACCTGGCCGCAGGAGCCGTCCTTGCCGTCGGCGCCTGGATCCAGATCGGCCGTACCAACGCCGCAAGCCCCAACGCCGGCGTCGATCTGAACCTGGACTCCATCACCGCCGTCGTGATTGGCGGAACCAGCCTGTTCGGTGGCCGCGGCTCCATCTGGGGTTCCTTGCTCGGAGCGCTGATCGTCGGTGTCTTCCGCAACGGCCTCTCCCTCGCTGGCCTGGACGTGCTCTACCAGACCCTCGCGGTGGGCATCCTGATCATCATCGCCGTGTCCGTCGATCAGTGGATCCGAAAGGTCAAGTCATGACCATGACTGAATTTACAGCCTCACACACCGAAACCCGCGAGCCCATCCTCAAAGCCAGGAACCTCGTGAAGACCTTCGGCCGCGTGGTTGGCCTCGACGGCGTCAACCTGGATCTCTATCCCGGCGAAGTCCTGGCCATCATCGGCGATAACGGTGCCGGTAAGTCCACGCTCATCAAGTGCCTCACCGGCGCCGAAGTTCCGGACACAGGAGAAATCTTCGTGTCCGGACAGCAGGTCCACTTCAAGCGGCCACAGGACGCCCGCGTCCACGGCATCGAAACGGTCTACCAAAACCTGGCGGTCTCGCCGGCCCTCGATGTCGCTTCGAATCTGTTCCTCGGCCGTGAAGAGCGTCTTCCCGGCCCCCTGGGGAGCATCTTCCGGATGCTCGATACCAAGGGCATGCGCAAAAAGGCCAAGGAAGAGCTGACCCGGTTGGGCATTTCCACCCTGCAGGACGTCACTGTGCCCGTGGAAAACCTTTCCGGCGGCCAGCGCCAGGCAGTCGCCGTCGCCCGTGCGGCGGCCTTCGGATCCAAGGTGGTTGTTCTTGACGAACCGACGGCGGCACTGGGCGTTCGTGAATCCAACCAGGTACTGCAGTTGGTCCGCGACCTTCGCGACCGCGGCCTGCCTGTCATCCTGATCAGCCACAACATGCCCCACGTGTTTGACGTGGCCGACCGGATTCACATCCAGCGCCTGGGCAAATGCGCGGCCACCATCACCCCGCAATCCCACACCATGACCGACGCCGTCGCCATCATGACAGGTGCTGCCAAAGCCTGACAGGCCGCACCTTCCGTGCCAACGGAACCCCCTTCTCCGTCCGCGGACCTGCCCACAGGTCCGCGGACGGATCCACACCCGGCCGTCCAGCCGGTACCGACGAAAGAACCGAGATGCAAAAGCCTCCCCCCGGCACCTCCGCCCATGACCAGCTGGATGTTGTTGTTATCGGCGAAGCCCTTATCGACATAGTTCACACGCCCGAAGGAACCATCAGCTATCCAGGAGGATCCCCGGCGAACGTGGCCTATGGCCTGGGCCGGCTCGGCGTATCCACGGGGCTGCTCACAGCAATCGGCGACGACGAACACGGTACCGCTATCGCCAACCACCTCCAGAGCGCAGGTGTCCGGCTTCTTCCGGGTTCAACATCCCTTGAACGCACGGCCACCGCTACTGCCACCTTGGCGGCAGACGGCTCGGCCAGCTACGAGTTCGACATCGCCTGGGAACTGCCTCCGGTAGCGCCTGCCATGATCCCGAAAGTCCTGCACACCGGATCCATCGCCACATTCCTGGCCCCGGGAGCCTCCACTGTTCGTTCCCTTCTTGAGCAAGGCCACAAGTCGTGCCTGGTCACTTATGACCCCAATATCCGCCCGGCCCTGCTTGGCAGCCATGCTGAAGCAAAGAGTCTCTTCGAGGACCTTCTCCCGCTCACGGACGTCGTTAAACTCAGCGACGAAGATGCCCACTGGCTCTACCCGACGGCGTCTCCGGACGAGGTCACGTCCCGCCTGCTCGCGCTGGGGGCACGCCTGGCCGTCATCACCATGGGCGCTGACGGCACCCTCCTCGCCACGCAAAGTGCGAAGTTCAGCATCCCCTCCGTGAAAACCGAGGTTGCCGACACCATCGGCGCCGGCGATTCCTATATGTCAGCCCTCATCTTCGGCCTTTTGGCAGAGGGCGAAGAAGGATTTGCGCCGGGAGCACTCGAAACCATCGGAAAAACTGCCTCCATGGCCGCGGCCATCACGGTCAGCCGCTCCGGCGCCAACCCGCCCACCGTTTCAGAACTGCAGGCACGGCTGGGCATGTCCCTCAGCGCGAATCTTGCTGTTGCGCCTTAACCAGGGCCTTTCTCCTAATGGCCTGACTTCCTGATCAAATCACGACGGCGGCAGCTCGCCTTTCGGTTCCGACGAACCAACGGTTCTTTGGGTACCGGGGCGATCTGCCGCCGTCGTGCGTTTTTCCGTTGCGTCTCCCTGAACAACTCTTCCGACAACGATCCTTTGACGTATCGCAGGTCACATCGTATGATTAATGAATCGATTCAAGAGTGGGATCACCACAGGTAACCTTCCTCATGCTGAATGAGTACCGCATTGTTCAGTCCTGGATGGGAAGAGTTTTTGTTCCTTGCCAACGGCGACAAAGGAGTTCGGCGAATGACCGTCACGCACCGGAGAGATACCCCTTCAACCCAGGACGACACCATCGGCCGGAAGGACCCGAAGAAAGCCGCAATGAGCGGCTGGATCGGAAGCGCGCTGGAGTACTACGACTTCGCGCTCTATTCACTGGCCGCGACGTTGCTTTTCCCCACTATCTTCTTCCCCACGGAGAACCCCACCGTAGGCATCATCGCTTCCCTGGCCACCTATGCCGTGGGATACGTTTCCCGCCCGCTCGGCGCAGTGGTCCTGGGTGCTTACGGTGACAGGCATGGACGCAAGAAGGTCCTCGTTTTCGCAATGCTGCTCATGGGGTTCGCTACTTTCGCAGTAGGACTCCTGCCAACCTACGGGCAGGTGGGGCTTCTTGCGCCCGTCCTTCTGGTGATTCTCCGTTTGATCCAGGGCTTCGCGGTCGCTGGCGAACTCGGTGGTGCCAGCGCGATGATCGTAGAGCACTCCCCCGATGCAAGGCGCGGCTTCTTCGCTAGCTTCAGCCTTCAAGGCACGCAGGTGGGTTCGATCCTCGCCACTGCTGTCCTCATTCCGCTCGCCGCCCTCCTGCCTGATGATCAGTTCCATTCCTGGGGCTGGCGGGTGCCGTTCCTCCTCAGCGCCGTCGTGATTTTGGCCGGCTACATCATTCGCCGCCGCGTGCAGGAGCCCCCCGCCTACCTGGCGCAGTCGGAAGAGCCAAGCACCAAACGCCGCTTCCCCCTTGCAGACCTCCTGCGCACCCACCCGTGGGTCCTGGTCCGATGCGTTGCGATGACGTTCACGAACGTCATCGGCATGGCCACCCTGATCTTCGGCGTGTCCTTCGCTACCCAGAAGAGCTACGGCAACGGCTTCTCAAGCAGTGAATTCCTCTGGGTGACCATGGCAGCAAACGTAGCCGCAGTGGTAACTATCCCGTTGTTCGGGGCATTGTCAGACCGGATTGGCCGGCGGACACTCATGGTTGCAGGCGGCATAGCTGGCGGCTTGCTGACCATGGTGTACCTGTGGGCGATCGAACAGGGCAGCCTGCCGCTGATCTTCGTCTGCGTTGTCATCGTCCAGGGCATCCTGTTCCAGATGTGGAACGCCACTTTCGCCACGTTCTTCCAGGAGCAGTTCCCTATGCGGATGCGGGTGACGGGCTTCGCAGTTTCACAAAACATCGGCCTCATGATCGCCTCGTTCTTCCCGAGCTTGTTCACGGCCGTCGCTCCCCCAGGATCTGCGAACATCCCCATGGTCATCGGCCTGACCACTCTGGGCATCTGCCTTGTCTCGGCGCTGGCCACCCTTTTGTCTTCGGATACCAAGGGAAAGACGCTGGAGGAGCTTGAGGTCCGCTAGCCTCAAGACACTTGGGTTGCCCGTCTCCGCAGCCATGCACTGCGCACATGTTCACGGAGCGTCTTCTGGCTTCGGCGGCTGACCAGGATCACGCAAGCGACGGCGGTCACCAAGACCACCACCCCGCCTGATGCGACAGCCCAGCGGGCCCCGAATTCCGTGCCGATCCAACCCATGAGGGGTGCTCCAACTGCCGTGCCGCCCTGCAGGATAGCCAGGTACAGGGCGAGGACGCGTCCACGGAATTGGGGCTCAACGGACAACTGGATGGTGGTGTTGCAGCTGTTCAGGAACGTGATGGACGCCAGCCCTACTGGAACAAGGACTGCCGCATAAATCCAGAACGACGGCGAGATGCTCGCCAGGACGGTAAAGGCGCCGAGGCTCAGCGCGCCGCCCAGCATGAAACGGAGCCTCGGGCCGGACCTGCGGGCGGCAAGCAACGCACCCGCGAGCGTTCCCACGGCCATGATGGATCCCAGGAGGCCAAACGCCTCCGGCCCCATGCCAAACTCCGCCGTGGACATCAACGAATTCGTTACCTGGAAGTTCATGCCAAAGGCGCCCAGGAGGCCCACCATCAGCAAAATGAGGACCAGGTCCGGGCGCTGACGCACGTACCGGAGGCCTTCGGCTAATTGGTGCTTGCCGCGGGCCACTGGCGTTGCTGGCTCCAGCTCCGAGGCTTTAACCCGGCACAGGGAAATAATGACGGCCGCAAAGCTCGCTGCGTTGAGAAGGAAGACTGGGCCTGTGCCGATCCATGCAATGAGCACGCCGGCGATGGCAGGCCCGGTCAGCCTGGCGCTGTTGAAGGACGCCGAGTTCAGTGCCACTGCATTGGAAAGCTTGTCCGGACCAACAAGTTCTGACACGAACGCTTGACGGGCCGGACCGTCAATGGCCGCAGCCAACCCCAAGGCGAGGGCGGCGAGATAGACGTGCCACAACTGGGCCACACCCGTTACCACCAGCAGGCCGACGATCAACCCGCAGATTCCCATGGCCGTTTGGGTCCAGAGGAGGATCACGCGCTTTCGGTAGCGATCAGCCAGAACCCCCGCATACGGCCCAAGCAGGAGCATGGGCAGGAATTGCAACGCCGTGGTAATGCCCACTGCCGTTCCGGAGTGATTTGTGAGGACCGTCAGGACCAGCCAGTCCTGGGCCACCCTCTGCATCCAAGTGCCGACGTTGGACACCAGTGCACCACCAGCCCAGAGCCGGTAATTGGGACTCTCGAGGGCACGGAACATGGCACTCACTTGGCGCTCATCTCCTGCATGATGTGTGCGGCCCGGCTGAGTGTCAGCCGATCCTCCTCGCTGAGTCCTGCTACCCGCTGGGCCAGCCAGGCAGTCCGTTGGCTGCGGGCCTCGGCCAGAACTTCCTGGCCAGCGGCAGTGATGCTGATGTGGACCTGCCTGCCGTCTTCGGGGTGGGCCTGCCGTGACACGAAGCCTTGCCCGGACAAGGCGTTTACGATCCGGGTCATCGACGGTGCCTGGACGTGCTCCAGCTCGGCCAATTCCCGCAGCGTCTGCGAACCGGAATTAAGGTGGGCGAGCACCGTGTACTGCCCGGGAGTAATAACCTCGCCAGTGGCTTCGATGCGCAGCCTGCGGGATGTCCGCATCACCGCGGTTCGAAGATCAATGGCAAGAACGTCAGCTTGAATCTCCGCCGGTCCGTCGTTAATAGCTGCGGTCACTGGGAGGCGCCTCCTGAGGTTGGCATAATAGTTAGCAGTGCTAATTAGCTCCGCTAACTATTATGCTCCTCGTCCGGCAGGCTGTCCACGGAATGGTGCAGCACAGCAGGAACGCTCGCTTAAGCTGCAATGGATCTTTTCTACGACACATAAACTTATCTGTCGTACAATTTATCCATGGTCTATCGCAGTCCGCTCATCGACAAGCTCCCCAAGGGCTCTCCCTTCACCGTCAATGAGGCCTCTAGATTGGGGGTACCAAAGGCGAGCTTGTATCGGCTCCGCGACTCGGGCGTTATCGATCAACTAGGACCAGGGCTGTACTTTTTGAGCCGGAGTCTCGATGCCGACTTGGATCTGCTTGAGGCTGCATATAAGGCGCCGTTAGCTACCATCTGCCTCAGCAGCGCACTTGCGAGGCACGGCCTCATCGACGAGATCCCTTCCACAATTGACTTGGCCCTACCGCGCGGTAAGACGCCTCCGAAAATCGCGGGACCAATCACTTGGCATCAGTTCGACAAAGCAACGTTCGATCTCGACCGCACCCTGGTCCCGATTGAAGGCGTGGAAGATGCCCACATAGGCATCTATTCGGCCGAACGATCCATAGTTGACGCCTTCCGCCTTCGAGCCAGCGCCGGATATGAAACGGGCATCGAAGCCTTGAGAAATTGGCTCAAGCGCCCTGGATCACAACCGGCACGACTCATGGAGCTTTCCACGGCTATTCCTCGATCCAAAGGACCCCTTCGCGTGGCCATGGAGGTCCTTCTATGAGCTCCAGCGAGATCTACCGGCAACTGCAAGCCGTTGCGCGCAAAAGGGGTCGGCCATCGGAGGAGATTTTCGTCTTATACGCACTGGAGCGATTTCTTGCGCGGCTCAGCGACACCCGTCATGCTGGTGATTTCTGCCTCAAGGGCGGGGTCCTGCTCTCAGCTCATGCTCTTCGCCGACCCACGCGCGACATCGATATGCAGGCCCTCGACTTCCAGCTCGACGTAACTCGTATCACCGAAGTGGTCAAAACGGTTTCCGACGTCGTCGTCGACGACGGCCTGGTTTTCAACACCGACGATCTGACGACCGAGCAGATTCGGGACGAGGATGAATACAGCGGTCTACGGGTGGCCCTACCTGCGACGTTGTATCGCGCAAATATCGTCATCAAACTCGACATCAGCACAGGCGACCCCATCTGGCCCGCGCCGGAGCTCATCAAAATTCCGTCACTGCTTTCCGGGTTCGTGAAGATGCAGGGCCATCCTCTCCTCACCGTAATTGCTGAGAAAACAGTGACGATGCTCCAGCGCGGAACGGCCAGCACCCGCTGGCGCGATCTACTCGATGTCGCACTCCTCTCTGAGCGATTCGAGTTCAAGGCCCGGGAGGTAAGGCAAGCGGCAATTCAAGTTGCTCAACATCGAGGCGTCGATCTCGCCCCACTCCGCGGCCTGCTCGGTGGCTACGGCCAGGATGGCAGGCAGGCAAAATGGGCGGCGTGGCGCCGGAAACTGAAGCTTGAGGAGATGTGCCAGCGCGACCTGGAGGCCCATGTCGAACTTGTGCTGACGTTTATCGAGCCAGTCCTCAACGGCACGGCGGCCGATCACCACAGCTGGAACCCTGGCACGCGATCATGGTCCTAGGGGTCTGTCGCCCGTCAATCCACCGAAGTGGCGCGCCGCCGTCGTGCGTGCAGCCAGACTGATCAAGCCCCGCCGCCCACGGTGAGCACAATCTTTCCGCGAGTATGCCCCTCCATATTGAGCCGGAACGCATCCGCTGCTTTGGCCAAGGGAAGTGCCTCCGCTACCTCAACCCGGATCTTGTGCTCGTCCACCAGGTCAGCGAGCTGCTGCAGTTCGGCACCAACAGGATTCACCCACATCCAGGTTCCACCGTGCGCCTCCACCTCACTGTCCGCAATGGATGCATGCCGACCTCCCTCGGACAGGACCTTCAGGGTCGCCTCGAGGTTTCCACCCGCAAAATCGGCCACGACATCCACTCCAGCAGGACTCAACGCACGCACACGGTCGGAGAGCCCCTCACCATATGCCACAGCTTCGGCTCCGAGGGACTTGAGGAATTCGTGGTTCCTTTCCGACGCGGTCGCGATGACGCGGGCACCGAGCGCCACTGCGATCTGAACTCCGAGGGATCCGACACCGCCAGAACCGCCATGGATCAAGACCGTCTCGCCTGCCTTGAGCCCGAGACGATTGAGCACCTGGAAAGCCGTGAGCCCGGCCAAAGGAAGCCCGGCCGACTGGTTCCAATCCAGGGAACCCGGCTTCCTGGCAAGAAGCCGCTCCGGGAGGGCAATGTATTCAGCAAAACTTCCGCCGTGAACGTAGTCCTTGCGGCCATAGGAGATAACTTCGTCGCCGGGCTTGAAATGCGGGGCGTCGATTCCCACAGAGTCCACCACTCCCGCCACATCCCACCCCGGAATGGCCGGGAACTGCAGATCCATGAAGGAGTCCAGGTAACCGGCCATAATCTTCCAGTCGACAGGATTTACCGACGCCGCCTTTACCTTCACCAGGACCATGCCCGGGCCAACTTTAGGCATTGGCTGCTCGGTCAGCTCAAGGACGTCCGGGTTTCCATACTCGCTATAGGTAATTGCCTTCATGCTTGCGACAACTGCCCTCCCCGCGAGGCTATTCCGACGCGCGAGGTGAGTCGTGCAGAACTTTCGCGGCAAGCTCTTTAGCCCAGCCCACAGCTTCTGGTTGCGCATCGAGATTTGAATTCGATACAGCTCCGTCGTAGAGCAGCCGGAGCCGGGCGGCCACGCCTGCCGGTTCGAGAAAGCCTGCTTCTTCACAGAGGGAAAGGAACGCGTTGGAAAGCCAATCCCGGAAGGCCCGGAGCGCCTCGGCCTCCACACTTCCGGGAAGTGCCTCTGCGTTGGCATTGGCGAAGGGGCATCCCCTCCATCCGGGAGAGGATACCGTTTCCTGCAGGGCATCAAAGATGGCCAAGACCTTGTCGATAGGATCGTCCAGGCCCTGCTGGAACCTGGCTATGCGATCGCGCCGTTGACGGTCGCGGCCCTCCAGGTAGGCGGCAACGAGATCGTCCTTGCCGGAAAAGTTGTAAAAGAGCGAGCCCTTGGCTACGCCTGCCTCTTCGATAAGGCGGTCAATGCCAACAGTGTGGACACCCTCGGCATAAAACAACTTGTCTGCAGCATCCAGGAGACGCTGACGAGCCGGAAGTTTGGTGGAGGCCATGCAACAAGCATATCAGACAGATCTGTCTAAAATTTCTTGACTTTATTGGACAGAGCTGTCTAACTGGGATTAGACCGTTCTGTCTAAGGAGTCTTCACTTGTCCCGTACATTGTCACCATCCCGCGCTTCGCGCCCGCCCCGAACTTTCCCGGCCAAGGCGGCTTTTCCCGGGCTGGCGTTGGTCTTCGCCGCATTCTTTTTCGCGGCAGGGGCACCCACGCCTTTGCTCTCCCTCCGACAGCAGGAGTGGGGCTTTTCGGCCGCCACCCTTAGCTTCGCCTTCGCCATCTACGCAATAGGCCTGTTGGCAGCCCTGCTGGTGGGAGGCTCACTTTCGGATCACCTGGGCAGGCGCCCCGTCATGCTGCTTGCTCTCTACACCGAGCTGATTTCCATGGTCACGTTCATGGTTGCATCCACCATTACCTGGGTGATCATCGCGCGGGCCCTGCAAGGAATCGCCACTGGCATTGCGACCAGCGCTTTCAATGCAGCTATCGCCGAGCAAGCACCGTCACACCTTAAAAAACTCGCTGGCGGCATTGCCGGCGCGTCGGTTGCTGGTGGTCTGGGCATCGGAGCCCTCGTGACTGGCGCTGCGGTTCAGTTCACAGCTGACGCCAACATGCTCATTTTCGCCATTCTCACGGGCGTCATGCTCCTGGCCATCGTTTTTGTCAGCTTCACAGCCGAAACAACTCCAAAACGCCCCGGGGCAGCCCGATCCCTCACACCCCGACTCAGTCTCCCAGCTGGCATCCGCCGGGAATTTGCTGCAGGTATCCCGGTTCACATTGGGGGATGGATGTTCACGGCCTTATTCCTTGGGCTCTTCCCCACCATTCTCCGGCTGCACTTTGCCTTGGACGGTGGCCTGGTGGCAGGTTTCACCACGTTCCTAGGTCCATTCACCGCGGCGGCTGCAGGATTTGTGTTCGCCCGGCACCCTGCCAGACGTGGCTCGCTCATTGGCGTGTCGCTCATCCTGGTGGGGATAGTGGCGGTCCTCCTGGGGGTCAATGAAAAATGGCTTGCCGTCGTCTGGATCGGCGCAGTGCTTGGAGGTATCGGATTCGGCGGCTCTTTTGGAGGGCAGCTTCGACTGATCGCTCCCCATGTTCAGCCCCATCAACGCGCGGGTGTCTTCTCCGCCATCTATACGGCGACGTATCTGGCGTTCAGCGTGCCGGTCATCATCGCCGGCCTAGTCGCGCCCATTTGGGGGCTCGTGCCCACTCTGCAGGCCTATGGAGTGGCAATCATGGTTTCTGCCGCAGTTGGCATCACCGTCCAGGCCGCGAGGTTGAGGGCGGATGCTACGGAAAAGGCGGTCGCTGTCAACCCGTGACCAAAACGGCGTAACCACAAACGGCGGGCCACCCGCCGGTTCAACATGGAACCGAGGGCGACCCGCCGTCGTCGTAAATTGCAGTAAAACTTAGTCGTTGATCAGATCGTGAACCACGATCGTCTGGTCCCGGTCAGGGCCGACGCCGATGGCCGAGAAGCGCGTGCCGGAGAGTTTTTCCAGGGCCAGCACATAGTTGCGGGCGTTCTCCGGGAGGTCCTCCAGGGTGCGGGCCGCGGTGATGTCCTCGGTCCAGCCGTCAAAGTACTCGAAGATCGGCACTGCGTGGTGGAACTCGGTCTGCGTCATGGGCATTTCGTCGTGACGGACGCCGTCGACGTCATAGGCTACGCAGACCGGGATCTGCTCGATGCCCGTGAGGACGTCCAGCTTGGTCACGAAGTAGTCCGTGAAACCGTTGACGCGGGAAGCATGGCGCGCCAGCACGGCGTCGTACCAACCGCAACGGCGGGGACGGCCGGTGTTTACACCGAACTCGCCACCGGTCTTCTGCAGGTACATACCCATTTCGTCGAACAGTTCAGTGGGGAACGGACCAGCGCCAACACGTGTGGTGTAAGCCTTGATGATGCCGATGGAACGGGAAATACGCGTGGGACCAATACCCGAGCCGACGGACGCGCCGCCCGCCGTCGGGTTGGATGAGGTGACGAACGGGTACGTGCCGTGGTCAACGTCCAGGAACGTTGCCTGGCCGCCCTCCATGAGCACAACCTTGCCCTCGTCCAACGCGTTGTTCAGCTCCAGCGTGCTGTCGATGACCAGCGGCCGCAGTCGCTCAGCGAAGGAGAGGAAGTAGTCCACGATCTCGTCCACCACGATGTCGCGGCGGTTGTAGACCTTGACCAGGAGTTCATTCTTCTGGCGCAGCGAACCCTCCACCTTCTGGCGGAGGATCGATTCATCGAAGACGTCCTGGACGCGGATGCCCAGGCGGGCCACCTTGTCCATGTACGCCGGGCCAATGCCGCGGCCGGTGGTGCCGATGGCGCGGCTGCCGAGGAAGCGCTCCGTGACCTTATCCAGRACCTGGTGGTACGGGGCGACGAGGTGCGCATTGGCCGATACGCGCAGGCGGGAGGTGTCCGCGCCACGGGCCTCAAGGCCGTCGATTTCCTGGAAGAGTGCCTCGAGGTTCACAACGCAGCCGTTGCCAATAATGGGAATTGCGTTGGGGCTCAGAATGCCCGCGGGAAGGAGCTTCAGCTCATACTTCTCACCGCCAACCACCACGGTGTGCCCGGCGTTGTTGCCGCCATTGGGCTTAACCACGTAGTCAACACGGCCACCGAGCAGATCGGTAGCTTTGCCTTTGCCTTCGTCGCCCCACTGGGCTCCGACGATCACGATAGCGGGCATGGGATCCTCCCCCATTCTTTCGGGCGAGACCAAGCCGGATGGCCAGGACTCGACGCCGTACATGAGAATGCCCCGACTTACCGGTGCAGCCTGCCGCGGACGGCAGCGTACGCAAGAGTTCGGGGCTCTTACCAGCCAAGTTTAGCCGATGGGGCCTGAAACTCTGGTGTCAAGGAGCCTTCCAAGGACGTTTTGCCCAACTTTTGGAGCATGCGGGATGACGACTCAGAGATTGGTGCAGGATCCTCCGACGCCCGCGATCAAGCCCGCGTTGGCCCTGGCCGACACGGGCGTGGACGTCCAGCCGGCCGAGGTGATGTAGATATCCACTTGAAACTGTGTGTTGAATCCAAGAATTCCGCCCAGAAGGGTGGCCGGAATGTCCGTGGTGTAGCCGGCGGATGATGACCCCGTGGTATTCGCAGTTCCCGGATATCCCTGGAGTGTGGTCACCACAGATCCTGCCGTGAGCAGGTGAACATCAATCACTGCGTCAGTCAGGTCTGGGTAGCTGGCCGGCGGCTTCCAAAAGACCGTGATGTGAGCGCCTGTGCCGCCGATAGACGTGTACTTGCAGGCGCCATTGAGGGTTGCAGGCGGAATCGTGATCGTCCCGAAGCTACCCGCGCCGAATTCGCTCCGCTGCCAGGAAGCCTCGGTCACCTCTGGCGGGCTTGAGGCGGAGATGAGCAGGGCGAATGCCATCGCTACGCAGCCCAACCAGCCGATCCGCTTCTTCATGCCTGCGCACCCCGCCAACGGGCAAGAGCGAACCCTGCGGCGACCGCCAGCACGCCCAGCATCGCGACGCCACCAAGCCTGGCGCCGGTATCCGCCAAGCCAATCGACGACGGCGGCCCGCCCGGACGTGCGGTGACGGCACCGGGGCTGGGACCTCCAGCCGCGTCCCCCGAACCATGGACACCGAGCACAATTTGCGTGCGGCTCCCTTGGAACTCTGCGGGAACGTCCTCCGCGAGCGCCGCGCTCACAAGGACGTACGATCCGTTGGACCAGGTGCTGCCGTCTTTCATGAGGTCAATCCTCAAGCCCTCGGCAAGGTTTAGGTCCGTGGGCTCAAGCAAGCTCCGCTCACCGCTCGCGCACGTGGTGCCATTCCATGGCTGTTCACAGGAGCGTAATTGCACGCTGAGGAAGTCCCGCAGGCCCCTGGATTCACTATCCGGACCTGCAGTTTCGGTCGGCTGGATCCACACTTCCAGCAAACCGGCACCCTCGCCCCGTGCCTGCACGTCCACCGCCCAATCCGCCCTCCCACCAGGGGTGAGACGATGAACTTCCCCGGCCGGGCCGGCGTCGAGCTCCAACCAACCGGAAGGTCCTTCTTCGGCGTGCGCCGGAATGGCAGCCACCAAAAAGAGAGCAAGCAGCCCGGCCAAGGCCCCCAACCTAGGCAGCAGCATGTTGCCCTCTTTTGCGACGCTGGCGGCGCCCGGATCCGTTTCCGGCTCCGTTTCGGGATCCATTTCGTGGCCAGAGCACCCAGCTCACCAACGCCGCTACGCACACAGTAGTTGCCCCCAACACCACCGGGTTTGCGGCAGCGGCCAAGGGATACGCGAGTCCGGGGACGGACCAGAGGACGATCCGGACCCGCTCCACGACGTAGGGCGCCGGATCAGCCTCGGCGTTGGCGTCTCCTTTCATCGTGATGGTCCGGGCAGTCCCCTCCGCGGGTCCAATGCTCTGGATCCTGTGCGTGATGGGCAGCTTTCCTGGTCGGTCCACGGTGACGACATCGCCTACCTTCATGTCCGCCGCCGGAATCTCGCGAACCACGGCCAGCGAACCTGCCGGGATGGTGGGCGACATGGAGCCGGTTTTGAACAGGATCAAGGTGATGTTGAATGCGACCGCAAGAATGACGGCGATGAGGCAGACAGCGCCGCCCGCGGCAGCAATGTTCAGCAGCGTCTCCCGCAGGCGGCGCTGAAACTGGCCACTCCGTATCCTGGGCGTGCTCATGAGCTTGAGGTGGCAGTGAACTGCCAGGTCGCGGTTGCCGTCTGACCCTGCAACGCATTGTTTGCCCCCGCCGGAAGCGACACTTCAAAGCAGAATTGCGTTGGTGCCCCCGGCAGGGTCGCCGTGGCCGCCGCCAGCGGATTTACGACGCCGACGGCCTGGCCCACGGTCAAGGGCTTAACACCATCGCTTCCCACAACAAAATTCGGGCTCCCCGCGAACGACGACATCTGGCATGTAGCCGATCGGACTACCCGATACCGCAGGGCAGCACCAAGATCTGAGACCCCGGTTCCGCTGCTGGTCACCACTGGAATCCCGAGCACCACCTCGCCGGCAACGGATGTTGCCTTGGTCCTGATGGCAAACGGCGCATAGAAAACGGTGCCCGGGCTCATCGCGCTAGCATCGAACACCAACGTGGCGCCGGGTGAAACGTCGTTGGTGCTCCATGTACCCGAGGCGTCATATGGCTTGGTCACATTGGATTCAGTTTGGAAAACGCTGGCTCCGAATGAACCGCTGGCGAAGTCGCTGTCAGTCCAGGAAGCGAGGGTGACGGAGCCGCCGAGCCCCAATGCCAATGCCCCTGCGAGGAGCGCACGGATCCGAAGGAAAACTACACCGCGCTTGGTTTTTGCTCGTCGATGACCCATGGATCACTGCGACTGTGCGGCGAATTCCCACGTGGTCGACCCGGTTTGGGCTTGGACAACTGCCCCGGCGGTCACCCTGAAGCAGAGGTATACGGGCGCTCCGGGGTCAGTGCCGGCTCCTTGAGTCAAGGGAAAGGTGATGCTTGTCGGCGTCGTCCCCAGCGTTTGCCCGGCCGCCACCAACGTGTCCGTGACAGATTCGGTGCAACCAAAAGCATCAGTCTGTGTGAGCTCGTATGTCAGGCCTGCGACCGACCCCGTGGATCCTTGCGTGGAGATGGTCACCGTGGCGTCGTAGCTTGACGCCGCATCCAACCTGACAGCGAACGGAGCTGCTACGACGTCGCCCGGCGAAAGGTTTGTGGGGTTGGTAGTGAATGCCAACGTGGCTGGCGAGCCCACCGGGTTCTCAGTGAACGCGGTTCCGTTGATGCTGCCCTGGAGATTGAAGGAGCCTGCTGTGAAGGTGCCTTGTGCAAACTCGGAACTGTTCCATGCGGCCAAGGTGATCGCCGCACCCACTCCGAGGACCAAACCACCCGCCAGGATCGCGCGGACTTTTGGAGCCTTGCCGGGACGCTGCCCTGATTCTGGTGACGCTTCTGTTGATGCAACCACGTTTACCCCCGAGGTAGATGATGCGAACGATGCTGTCTAAGACCGGTGCCTGGATTCGGGGGTTCCAGAACAGGTTCCCCCAAAACCAATAGCCCAATTCATCACCTGCGCAAATCAAAGTCAACGGCTTTGACCTGCACAAATGGGTTAATGTTCAGGCTCGACGCCGGCGCGAAGCACGGAAGGTGCTTTACTTGCCTGCGGCGGATTGCAGCGCCGCTTCGGCGAAGGTAGGCCACTGTGACTGTGAGGACAACGGGAGCTCCACCCAGTCTTTGAACGGGCGGTTCATTCCCGAGGGATCGAACAGTTCAGCGCCAGGGAGGGCCAGGGCTCGCGCATGTTCCGGTGTGTCCTTACCCAATTTGAAGGCAACCTTGTCCCCGTTCAGGCAGGCCAGAGCCTTCTTGTTCAGCAACAGTGAGCTGGCACCGAACATCTTGCCCATCACCACACCAGCCGCGGCCAGATCGGCCCCGAGCCCTTCGAAAGCGGAAATAGCGGCAGCGGATGATTCTCGTCTCTCCATAGCCCGAATCATGCCGGAATTCGCGCCCCACGGTCGAGACGTCCGCCACGATGCCGGGCAACACGCCGCGTCTCATTTGGGGGCGCGCCGAAACAGGGTGCTGCAGCGCCCATAGTCCGGTAAGGTTAGTTAGCCCCCAACAGCACCCTTTGAGGTTCGGCAGCGGCATGCCCGCGGCCCCTTGGAAAGGTGCGCGCAGTAACACCTAGGAGACCAAACCCCTGATGCAAGAACTGGCGACTGAATCACCCGAAGAAATCCTCTGGAACCGCCGCTACGAACCGCACATCGCCGAGGTCAACGAGCTGTGCGACTCCATCAAGGAGCAGAAGCCGGGCAGCGAGGTCCTCTACATCGACCCCGCCCACAGCATGGATGACTGCCGCATCGTCAGCCTTTTCTCCAATCAGCGCACCAACTCCGGCGAAGGTTTCATCAACCCGGGTGACGAAGAAGCAGCCACGCGCATGCTCGGCATGCAGTGGCAGCTGGGTCTCCGCCCGGAGCTCATGATGCCGTGGAACGCGTACCCGTGGATCGAGCCCAACGAGGAACCGGGCAAGCTGACGCCGGCCAACATCACCGAAGGCCTGAAGCCGCTCCTGCGCTTGCTCGCGATCCTGCCGCGCACGTCCGCCCTTGTGGCGCACGGCAATGAGGCACACCGCCTCGCCGACCAATTGATGAAGGCCGCCCCTGCCAGCATCGCCCGCCGCGGCTTCAAGACCTTCAAAGTCCGCTCCCTTGGTGGCCGCTCCTTCGCAGGCACACCCGCGCGCCAGCAGGAATACCTGGACGCCATCCACGGCGCCTATGCCGAGGCAATGGCGCGCACGGGCATCCCGCGCAAGGCTTAGTCTCCCCCTTCGTTGCAGTCCGCAACGAGCAAACGACGGCGGCCCTCACCTTTTGGTGAGGGCCGCCGTCGTCGTTCGCTTTAGCAGCGCAGGCCTTAGCTGGCCTCGATCGCTGCCTTGGCCTTCGGGTCTGAGTCGTTCAGGAACTTCTCGATCCGCTCGGGCTCTTCGGGCTCGCCGATTGCAGCGGCGGCACGACCCAGTGCGTAGAGCGCGCGCAGGAAGCCCTGGTTGGGCTCGTGCTCCCACGGGATCGGTCCCACACCGCGCCAGCCGTTGCGGCGCAGCGAGTCCAGTCCCCGGTGGTAGCCCACGCGGGCGTAAGCGTAAGAGTCGATGGTTCGGCCCTCGGCCCAGGCTTCCTCGGCAAGGATTGCCCACAGAAGGGACGACGTGGGGTTTTTCTCCACGAGGTCCAGCGCTTCCTTGCCGAGAGCCAGGTGCTGGTAGATCTCGGTTTCGGCGGGCAGGAGCGTGGGCTCCGGCCCCATCAGGTTCTTCCGGAATTCGTCGGACATTAGAAAGTCTTGCCGACCGATCCGAGCTGCTGTGCGGCTTCGACGATGCGCGCGGCCATGCCGGCTTCGGCGGAAGCGCCCCAGACGCGGGGGTCATAGGTCTTCTTGTTGCCCATTTCGCCGTCGACCTTCAGGACGCCGTCGTAGTTGGAGAACATGTGGCCGGCAACCGGGCGGGTGAACGCGTACTGGGTGTCGGTGTCGATGTTCATCTTGATGACACCGTAGGAAACGGCGTCAGCGATTTCCTGCTCGGAGGAGCCAGAACCGCCGTGGAACACGAGGTCGAACGGGTTATCCTTGCCGATCTTGGCGCCAACCTCGGACTGGATCTGCTTGAGCAGTTCCGGGCGGAGCTTGACGTTGCCCGGCTTGTACACGCCGTGCACGTTGCCGAAGGTCAGGGCGGTGAGGTAACGGCCGTTTTCGCCGGCACCCAGGGCCTCGATGGTTGCGAGAGCGTCTTCGGTGGTGGTGTAGAGCTTCTCGTTGATTTCGTTCTCAACGCCGTCTTCTTCGCCACCGACGGTGCCGATTTCGACCTCGAGGATGATCTTCGCTGCAGCTGCGCGCTCAAGCAGTTCGCGGCCGATGCGCAGGTTCTCGGAGAGGGTCTCGTGCGAGCCGTCCCACATGTGCGAGTTGAAGATCGGGTCCTTGCCGGCCTTTACAGCTTCCTCGGAAGCAGAGAGCAGCGGAAGAACGAAGTCTGCAAGCTTGTCCTGCGGGCAGTGATCCGTGTGCAGGGCGATGTTGACGTTGTAGTTCTTGGCAACTTCGCGGGCGAACGCGGCGAAACCGAGCGAACCGGCAACCATGTCTTTGACCGAAGCGCCGGACCAGTAGGCTGCGCCACCGGTGGAAACCTGGATGATGCCATCGGATTCGGCCTCGGCGAAACCGCGGATCGCAGCGTTCAGAGTCTGCGACGACGTCACGTTGACCGCGGGGAAGGCAAATCCGCCAGCCTTTGCGCGGTCGATCATCTCGGAGTAAATCTCTGGGGTTGCAATGGGCATGGTGACTCCTATGCTGAATTCGTCTGTGGGTTGGTAACCCTGGAGTAGACCGCTTACGGCTAGCTCCCATCCTAGCGATATCCGCCGGGACGCCGTGTTTCGGGTCACTGGGGCTCTTAACACTTCGGCCGGGTTGGCATTTGAACCCCACATTGCGGCACAACATCGGTTTCAAATGTCACCTCGGCGTCCACCCCCGGCTTTGGAGCGCACGACGGACTTTATGTACGACGCCGGGCCGCTCGCCTTGGAGGTCGTGCTTGGAAATCCGGACTTCCAGCCAGCCCAGGGCAAGGGACTTCTCTTGCCGCTCGATGTCCCGCAGGTGCTGTTGACCGTCGCCATGGTGCCGGCCGTCGTACTGCAGGGAAACCTTCCAGTCCTCGTATCCTGCGTCGGGCCATAGGGCAGGGCGTCCCAAAGGATCTGGGACGACGAGGTTGAGCGCGGGTTCTGGCAGGTTGGCGTTGACCAGGGCCAGTCGCATATACGTTTCCGGAGCGGAATCGGCACCAACACGAATCAGGTCCAGGGCAGCCCGGGCAGTCCTCACACCACGCATTCCAGGGTGGCGATCGGTAATCTCCCTCAACTCGTCAATGGTGCATAGGGCTTCTTTCGGAACTGGAAACCGAGGATCGTGGGAACACACAAGGGCGTCGCCTGCTGCAACGAGGTCTTCCATGGCGATCATCGACGCCAAGTCCAACCACGTTCGTGCGGGCGAGGTGACCCTCACGCCGTCGTACTCAATCGTCTCCTCCGGAAGGAAAGTAAGGAGGTGTCCGGACACGTTTACTCTCCGGGGAAAGCTGAACCCCCGCCGCCGCGCCAAGTGAATACGCCAATCTCCGCTACGGCTGGACGGCAACGGCACACCCCAAATCCGTGCGGCCGAGAACGAGACGAGGATGGAGGAATCATCCAAATCCGTATAAGCGCGCAATGCCGAAGCGCCGGAGGCGTCAGACGCGACCGGCACCCTAATTCCACGGGAGACTGTGACCAAGTCCTTTGCGGCTGCCCGCTTTCTGGGCACTCCGGCTTTGTCCGATGCGCGCAAGGAAAACGAACCCGTGGTCAGATACTCCGGAAGACTTGTCCTGCGCATTCCCCATTCTGACCTGTTCACCGGACCGCCTTGGGAGTTATCCACAGGGCCTCCCGTTGGAGCATGCGCGAGTTGGCATTTAAACCCGATGTTGCAGACAAACATGGGGTTTAAATGCCACCTCGGCGGAGAGACTAGGCGACCGGCTGCTGGAACACGTGCCGGCGAACCCATGCGTGCATCGCGATCGCCGCAGCGGAGGCAGCATTCATGGAACGCGTGGAGCCGAACTGCTCAATGGACAACGTAGCAACAGCGGCTTCGTGCACCTCGGGCGTCAGGCCGGGGCCTTCCTGCCCGAAGACCAGGACGCACTTTTCCGGGAGGTCGTAGGTCTCCAGCGGCACGGAATCCGGGAAGATATCGATGCCGATCACGGCTAGCCCCTCCCCCTCCGCCCATTGGACGAATTCCTCAACAGTAGGGTGGTGGCGGACGTGCTGATAGCGGTCGGTGACCATCGCCCCGCGACGGTTCCACCGCCGTCGACCAATGATGTGGACCTCTTTGGCGAGAAAGGCATTCGCGGTACGCACAACCGTGCCGATGTTGAGGTCGTGCTGCCAGTTCTCGATCGCGATATGGAATTCGTGCCGCTTGGAATCCAGGTCCTCGACGATCGCCTCGTGCTTCCAATACCTGTACTGGTCCACCACATTGCGGCGGTCGCCGTCCCTCAGCAGGTCCGGGTCCCAGTGCTCGCCTACCGGCCATTCGCCTTCCCAAGGCCCGACCCCGACCTCCGGCTTCGCTTCAGTCCAGCCTTCTGCCGCGGCTCCGTTAACTTCCACGGTTCCGTCAGCTTCTGCTGCGGTGTGGGCAGGCGTGGGCAGGGCCGTGTTGGGGGGAAGGTCAGTCACCCCTCAACTTTAGCCCTGCCCGGACTTTGCCTCTTTGCCCCAGCGCTTAGACCATCTTCCACTTATTGATGCGGTACGAGTTGGCCAGCTGCTCCATCAGGCCGGGGTGGGCATCCCAGTAGGTCTTGTGCCCGCTAACGCCGAGCATCTGCGGCGTTCCCCACGGGGTCACCGAGAACAGGTTGACTGCCTGGATTTCTTCGCCCCGCGCGTTGGTGCAAGTGAAGCCAATGACCACGGCAGCACCACGGCGGAATTCGCGGATCTCGGGCATCGAGGTCTTGAAGTCCGAGGTGCACTTGTGGCCCACCAGGTTCTGGGGCAGTTCCGTGGCGGTCATCCCCTTGTACCGGGCCTCGATGTCCTCGATGGCGGCCTTGATCTCTTTCGGGTCCTTGCCGAACTTGCCTTCGTCGGACTCGGCGAAGAACGCATACGCGAGGGCAATGCCGTCGCCGTCCGCCTCCACGGTGCCTTGGGCCTTCTTCTGGATTTCTTCACCGGTGGTGGGGTCCTTGGTGATCCCGAAGGATTCGTCGTGCGTCCACTCGGCCAGGTACTGGAAGGAAGATTCGCCCGTGACCCACTTGCTGAACAGTGGATCGCCGTCGGCCGGAACATTCGTCGGGCCGGCAAATTCTTCCCACACGCTGGGCAGCGGGATAGCACCCTCCGGAATCTCCGAGGAAGCGGTTGCCTCGCCAGACGGCTCTGCGGACGGTTCGGACGCTGCGTCGGAGGCTTCGTCCGAGGCACTGGCCGAAGACACCGGACTCGCTACGGCCACGGGTTTGGTCACCGAAGGAATCAACCATGCGAACACGACGACCAGCGCAATAACCACGACGACGGCGATCCCGCCGAGGATCAGGAACAGCGCCTTTTTGTTGTGGTCACCCGGGCCTTGGCTGGGTCCGCCGGGCTGACCAGGGTAACCAGGTTGACCGGGGTAACCAGGCTGGCCGGGGTAGCCGCTGCCCGGTGAGGTGAAACCGGGCTGACCCTGGTGCGTCTGTGGGTAGCGGTGGACCGTTTCGGCGAACTCGCCGTCAGGGTAACCCTGCTGGGTCGGCAATTGTTGCGCGGGGAAAGCCTGGGTCACTTCCGGCTGTGTGGGGAGAGCCTGAGTTTGGCCCTCCTGCCCCTGTGCTTCCGGATGGTACTGCCCTTCCGGCTGGTACTGCGCTTCCGGCTGATACATAGGCTGGGTCTGGCCCGGCTGATACTGCCGATACTGCTCCTGGCCGGTGTCGTAGCGCGGCTGCGGCACGCCGTCGGGATTGTACGGAGGCTGCGGCGCTCCATTGTTGTTGCTCATGACAGGCCCTTTCAAACGTGTTGAGTACCGGCGTATCTGGGGATATCCGGTTGTCGATCCAGTGCTGGGGACCTGCTGAAGTGCGGCGACACAAAAAATCCACCATGTCGTTCCCCCGACCCACGGTGGTGGCACGCCTGCGCCGGGACAAGCGTAGTCGAGGCTGAGCCGCCCGACGCAAGTCAAAGCCGAATATCCGCATGGGCAGAACTACCCACGCAGGCACACCATGGGATGTCTCCCTTCGAACCGCGATTTTATTCGAAGCGTGTAGCCGTCACGGAAGTAGTTCGCCGGATCAGGCCAAAGGTGGCGATGACAGCGCTGAGCGCCAGGAGCAGGCTCAGCGCCAAGGCAATGAAATATCCGGGCTCCGGCCACGTGAGTTGGTATGCGTCGTTGATTGCCGTGGCCATGAGCCAGGCCGTGAGGAACCCGAGGCCTATGGAAAGCAGCAGCACGCTCAGGAGGGGAACTGCAGCTTCCCGGGCAATGATTCGACGCAGAATTGACGCTGGCATCCCCATAAGGCGCATAAGCCCAAGAACCCTTTGCCGGTCCAGGATTGCCGAGGCCGTCCCAACAGCGAGGGAAAGCCCGGCGATGGCGACGGCAACGAACATTCCGAGGTACGCAAGCATGGCAAGGCCCTGGATCAGGCGTTTGGATGATTGCAAGTGAAAGTCAGATGGGGAGGACGCAGGGGTGGCCGTGACTCCCGAGCGGCTCAACGCAGTCCGAGCGCGGTCCATGGCCTCAGGAGTGCCGTCGGTGTCCACCACTATGACAACCGGAACAAGACCCGCGAGTGTCCCATCGGGAGCCGCTGTCAAGGCCAGCGGCTGAGCTGTCCAGAAGTAGAGGAAGGCGCTGTCCACAGCAACCGTTTCTGCTGCTGGAATGTCCTCGAACCCCAAGGCCCGAGCTTCTGAGGCCCGGAAGTAAAGCTCGGGTCCGGCGCCCCGGTCCGAAAGCACAGCCGAGCCATAGCCAATGGTGGCGCTGAGAATTCCGGGCAATTCCTTCGCACCTAAAGCCGCTTTCCCTACCCGGACCTGTGTTTCTCCAGACCCCACAGTTGCGTGGAGGCTGGTGGGCTGCATCAACCCGGGGCGCGGCTGTGGACTCTCGGTGGATTCCAGGATGCTGGATGCGCCGGCGAAAACCGAGACAACAAACACTGCAATCACAAGCCCCGATACGGACCGGAAAGTAGCCGCCGGAGTCTTTTGAATACGGCTTGCGGCAACGATTGCGGCCGCGCTTCGTGCCTGTCGCTGGCCCATCCGGCTCACCATTCGAGTCAGCCACGGGCCGATCACAACGATGCCTGCAAGAACCATCATGAATCCGACCACCAAGAGCGGGGACTCAAGCCATGGCAGCCGAAAATTCAAAACACGGATGAGAACAACCGCCAAAGTCATGAAGGCGAGCCCCATAACCAGCGGCACTGTTCGCCAAATTGTTGGCTTCTTCTCGTGAACCACCCTCGTCACCCCTAGAGGCCCAACGTCTGCGCGTGCGGTCCGAAGGGCGGCGACAAGTGCAGACGCCACCACAACTACAGCCACCACCGCCACATTGGCCGCCAATCCAGTGTGGAGATCAGCAGTAAACATTCTGGTGCCGTTGATCGGTATCTGGGCAGTGGCAGGCTTCAACATCACCGCCAGGGCAAGGCCTATCGCGGCACCGATCAGGCTGGGGATGGCAATTTCCACGGCGGCAATCCGGGAGACTGTGCCGGGTGAGGCCCCAATGAGTCGCAGGGTAGCAAACCGTTCGCGTCGCTGCGCTGCTCCTAAATCTGTGACGATGCTGATCAACAGCAATACGGGAAAGAACACTGCTATCGCTCCGACAAGGAGCACCGTGGTGTAGGAGGCGGCGCTGCCTCCGTACGGGTTGCTGGTGAAGTCCGAAACCAACGAGGCGTTTCCGCTCTTTCGAAGCTCTGCCTCCGAGGCCCCCGTGATGACCACCAGGGAATCGGGCCCCGGCAGGGCAGCGTCGTTGATCACGCCGGCAAACTCCCCAAACCGGTCTCCGAGCTGATCCCGGGGCGTCGATTCGATCAGGCGTTGTAGCGCTGGCGAGGCGTAATAGCTCCCGAATTCCGGCGGGCTACCAATTCCCGGGATGCTCACGGTCGTCGAGGGAAGTGCAGCGAAATCGCGGCGCTCAATGAGTTGGTCCCGGAAGATCTCCAGCCCATTGCTCCGCATGAGCACTGTTTCCTGAGTCAAGGGGATAGGAGCTGCAACGCCCGAAGCATCGATCGAATCCGATACGGACGGATGCCCCGTTTCGCGCAGCCAGGCGCCACGGTCGTCCCGGGCTTGCAATCCGTTGACACCACCCCAGAGCAACGACAAAAGACAGACCCCGACGGCGACTCCTCCAGCGATTCCAGTCAACCTGCCATAGGCGGAGCGGCTGCCGGCCACAGCCAGGCGGAAAAGTCCCCAGTTCACGTGGACACCCGGTATCCGGCGCCCAGAGCACCATCGCGCACAATGACTTCCCGATCTGCATAGGCAGCGGTTCGGGCATCGTGGGTGATCATCACCACGGTCGTGTCGGCTTCGCGGACAAGATCGAGCATCAAGGTCAGTACGTTTTCCGAGGCGAGGGAGTCCAACGAGCCAGTGGGTTCATCTGCGAACAACACCGCAGGGGACGTCACCAAGGCACGGCCAACAGCGACACGTTGGGCTTGGCCGCCAGACAATTCGCCAGGCAGCTTTTCGCCCAGTCCGTCCAAGCCAAGACGTTGCAGCATGTCTCTGGATCGCTCCAGCGCTTCAGGTCGTTTGATCCCCTTAAGCAGCAACGGGATGCTGACGTTATCCACCGCGCTGAGTTCCGGCAGCAACTGCCCGAATTGAAAGACGAATCCAAAGTCCGTCAGCCGCAGCCGGGCCCGCTTGGTCTCCTTGAGTTCGTTGAGGTGCAAGGGCACTTCATCAATGGGGTTGTACGTCACCGTCCCGCTGTCGGGCACGAGGACCCCGGCCAGGCAGTGCAGCAGCGTGGACTTCCCGGATCCGGATGGACCCATGACGGCCAATACTTCCCCGGCATGGACATCCAGGTCTATTCCCCGGAGCGCCTCCGTCGGGCCAAAGGAGTGGTGCAACCCGCGGGCACTGAGGATGGGTGTTTGGATGCTCATGCGCTCTGAAGCTCCTTTTTGAGTTGGGACAGGCGGGCGGCCGTGAGGTCGATCCATCTCAAGTCCGCTTCGATGTGGAACAGACCGTGGTCACACATCAGTACCTGCAGCAGGCCTGCTTCCTTCTTCGCGCGCGTCAGTTCCCGCATCCGGGCCATGTGCTGGCTGCGCTGCACGTCAAGCAACCGCTCGGCATCGTCATCCAGCAGCAGTGCGATGACGGTTTTCGCAAAGAGGTTGCTCTGCAGGGATTCCGAGGGAATGTCGGGAGTGAAGAGCCACTCGCGCACTGTGGCTTCTCCGGCGTCGGTAATCGCATACTTTTTTCGATCAGGACCTCCCCCGGTCTCTTCGCCCAAAGCCCGGATCAACTCATCACGGACCATCCGCGCCAGTGTGGAATACACCTGCCCATAGGCCAGCGCCTTGCCTGCTCCGAAGTATCGGTCGTAAGAGTGCTTGAGGTCGTAGCCGTAGCTGGGCTCGCGATTCAAAAGGCCCAGAAGGGTGAGTGAGTTGTTCACAGCTCCATCTATACACTGAGTTTATAGTTAACGCCATCGAGACCACGGGATGTCACCCCGGCCGAATAATGAAAGACTGGGAGGCAGTGCATGACCAATCCCAGCCGGAGGCAAATATGGCAGAAGAATCCACGCCCCACACGTCCGCATCCGTTTACCGGAACGGCCACGAAATCGAATGCTGGCTCACGGACATGGACGGCGTGCTGGTTCATGAAAACCAGGCGATCCCCGGTGCCGCCGAGCTCATCCAGCGCTGGGTGGATACGTCCAAGCGCTTCCTTGTCCTGACCAACAATTCCATCTTCACCCCACGCGACCTCGCTGCCCGCCTCCGGGCCTCCGGTCTTGAAGTTCCGGAAGAGAACATCTGGACGTCCGCGCTGGCCACGGCCCAGTTCCTCAAGGACCAGGTCCAGTCCTCTGATTCCGGCAACCGCGCCTACACCATCGGCGAGGCCGGCCTCACCACTGCATTGCACGAAGCCGGCTTCATCCTCACGGACACGGAACCTGACTTCGTGGTGCTCGGCGAGACCCGCACTTACTCTTTCGAAGCGATCACCATGGCCGTTCGCCACATCCTTGCCGGCGCCCGTTTCATCGCAACAAACCCTGATGCCACTGGCCCTTCCAAGGACGGCCCCATGCCGGCAACGGGCGCAATCGCGGCAATGATCACCAAGGCCACTGGCCGCGAGCCGTACATCGTGGGCAAGCCGAACCCCATGATGTTCCGCTCGGCCATGAACCAGATCGACGCCCACTCGGAGACCACGGCCATGATTGGCGACCGCATGGACACGGACATCGTGGCAGGTATGGAAGCCGGCCTTCACACGGTTCTGGTGCTCAGCGGCATCACCCAGCGCGAGGAAATCGTGTCCTTCCCGTTCCGCCCCAACCAGATCTTGAGCTCCGTGGCCGACCTCAAGAGCCAGATCTAAGCCAAAGGAGTCCCGTCATGGCTGTGCTCAACCTCCGTCCTCTGGCCGGTGGCCGGATACTGAGGGGGAGCCAGCCGTTTGGTCTGGATGCTGCCGCGACATCGGGGTTCCTGGCGGAGCATGGCATCCAGGCCATCATGGACCTGCGCAACGAGCTCGAGCGGTCTTTGGTTCCGTGGCTGGTTCCGGGCGGCCCCTCTCCTTCGAACGCGTCCAAGCCCGACGGCGGTGGCGGGAGTACCGCCCTCGCTGCACCCGCCGTCGAGCTCATCCATAATCCGCTGGATCCCAACGTGGTGGCGGGGTCGCTGCAGGCAGTGGAGACTCCGGAAGATCTGGGAGATCTGTATTTGGGCTGGATCCGCGTCAGACCCGATTGGGTAGCCGATGCCCTGCGTCCTGTCGCGGAAGGCAAACGCACACTGGTTCATTGTTCGCTGGGCAAGGACAGGACCGGAGTGGTGTCAGCGATCGCGCTCATGGCCGCCGGTGAATCGGACGAGGCCGTGGTGAAGGATTACACGGCCACCACCCGCAACCTTCCGAACCTGCTTCAGGTCATGGCCGAGACATGGCGGCTCCACGTCCCGTCCACGCCCGCGCAATATTTCAGCCCTGACCTCATGATCCTGCAGAGCCCTGAAGCCGCGATCCGGCATTTCCTGGTGGGCTTCGCACGGGAATTCGGGGATGCTCGCAGCTTCCTGCGCGAGGCCGGTCTAACCGCCGTCGAGGTTCAAGCGCTGCGGGGCTGAACCGTTGCGGGGTGATGCAGCGGAAGCCCAGCAACAAAACCTACGCCGGCCGGATAACCCGTCCATTCGGCTCCTGATACGACGGCTCCTCGGGTGCAGGCGGCAGCGGTTCCAGCTCATTCTGGACGCGCTCCAACAGGGGCCGATAAATGTCGGCACTCCACTGCGGGCTGGCATGGGCGGGCCGGGCACCCTCCGTACTCAGCACCGGGAGCTTCATGTTCGCCGCGAAGACCTTGCTCCACGCCGCCCGAGCAGACTCGTAGTTGACGGTCTTGTCCTCGGAGTTGCCCAGGAACGCCATTTTGGCCGAGCCGATTTTGCCGGCGAGACGCAGGCCATCGAAGTGGTAAATGTATGCAGACTCCGTCTGGATCAGCACGCTGGAGGGGGCAATCGGCGAGAGCTGCTCCAGGCTTTGGTCCAGGATTTGCCGCCAGGTGCGTTCGTCCTTGTGCGCCACCCGCTCCCCCAGTTCATAGCCGCCACGCAGGACTGAAGGGATGCGGAAGCCGTTCTCATAAAGGAACACCACGCCGTCGAACCAGCTCTGATCCAGCACATCAGCGCGGCTGAAGGGACTGGAATCCAGGACGATCAGCTGGGTCTCCACACCATGCAGCTCCAGCAGACGGGCGGCAACTTGCGTGGCGAGCATCCCACCGAAGCTGTGGCCGTAGAAATACAGCTTCTCCAGCCCCAGTTCGCGAACGTGAAGAACTAGTTCGCGGACCACCTCATCAACGTCCAGGCCAAGGTTGGAATACCCGACGGCGGCAAGGCGGCCGCGCTGGTGCAGGGCGGGGCGCAGCGAGTTCAGGATCCACTGTGCCTCTTCCCAACTGGTTTTATACCCGGGAAACAGGATCCAGCTGGCCTTGGGAAAGTAGAGATCCGAGTAGGAGTCCGGGACGCGGAGGATCTTGGTGGCCCGCCGTTCCGCCTGCACGTGCCGGGTAAACAGCATGTCTCCGGCCAGTGCCACGGAAACCCCCGCAGTGATAAGGAAGTCGCGGCGCGATATCCGCTTTATCCGGGAAACCTGGGGCAGGATCCTCGCCCAGTCTGCCGGATCGGCAGCATCCCGTGATCCGGATACGGGCAAGGCGGAGCCCCGGCCCGGGAGGTTTTCGTTCACCTCCGGCGGAGCCTGGAGCTTCCCTACTTGAACGTCCACGCAGCTAGCATAGGCTTCGCGGGCACTGCCTTACAGCCCCGTAGTTTGCCTACAAACTCCCTAGTTGAGGCCCAGCTCATCCTTGCCGAAGGCAAAGAGGTAGGGCACGCCGGTTTCGGCTTCGATCTTCTCTTTGGCGCCGGTGTCGCGGTCCACGATGACGGCGACGGCAACCACATTGCCGCCGGCCTTGCGGACACCCTCGACGGCGGTCAGTGCGGACCCGCCGGTGGTGGACGTGTCCTCGAGGACAACCACATTGCGGCCCTCAACCGAGGGACCTTCCACCTGGCGGCCCATGCCGTACGACTTCTGGGCCTTGCGGACGACGAAGGCGTCCACGGCGCGGCCGGCATCCACAGCGGCGTGCATGACAGCGGTACCTACGGGGTCGGCGCCCATGGTGAGTCCGCCAGCGCACTCAACCGGGATCCCGGCGTCGTCGATCATTGCCAACATGACCTGGCCTACCAGCTTGGAGGCCTCGTGATGCAGGGTGATGCGGCGGAGGTCGATGTAGTAGTCAGCTTCCTTGCCGCTGGAGAGGATCACCTTTCCGCGGACCACCGCCAACTCTTTGATGAGCTCGAGAAGGCGGGCACGGGCAGTTGCAGTGTCTGCTGCGGGGGTACTGGTGGAAGTCATGGCTTCTAGTTTAGTGGGGACGGAGCCGGGCGAAGCGCAGGTGCCGCGGTGGTGGAACGGACAACCAACTTGGGATTGACGATCTGTTCCTCACTGCCTGGCTCGTTTTCCAACTGATGGAGTACCGCGGACATGCAACGGCGGCCGAGTTCTTCAAAGTCCTGTTTGATGGTGGTCAGCGGCGGCAGGAAGAACGCAGCTTCAGGCTGATCGTCGTATCCCACCACGCTGATGTCTTCCGGAACTCGCAACCCAGCTTCCTGCAGGGCGCGAAGGACTCCCACCGCCAATTGGTCGTTCGCGACGAAGACGGCGGTGACAGTGGGCTGATCGTCTAGTTTGCGCTGGTCAATGAGCGCCAGGCCTGCTTCGTATCCCGAGGCGGCGTCCCATCCCCCTTGGAGAAGAACGTCGGCCTCCAAGCCGGCGTTGCCGAGCGCCTCCTGCCATCCCTTGATGCGCTCAGCCGCGTCGATCCAGTGGGGCGGACCGGAAATGTGTCCGATGTGGCGGTGTCCGAGCCCGATGAGATGTTCCACCGCCAACCGCGCTCCCAGACGCTGGTTTAGTGAAGCACCCGTCAGCTGGTTCCCGGTTCCGGCACCCACGGCCACCATGGGAAACGGGACGGCGACGTCACGGAGGGCGGCCAGGACATCCGGATGCGGTACCAGAATGACCACCCCCTCCACAGCCTGGTTGCGAAAATGCGTGATGGCGTCGTTGATGCTGTCGCCGGTCACTTCGCGGAGGTTGGCGATGCTGACGAAATAGCCTGCTTCCCGGCCCGCCTGCTCCACGCCCAGCAAGGTATTCGCGGGTCCGTACTGGCCGGTTTCGCAGGCCAGCACGCCTATGGTCCGGGAGCGCCGCGTCACCAGGCTGCGGGCTGCGGTGTTACGCCGGTAGCCAAGGCTGGCGATGGCCGATTCCACGCGCTCCTTCGTCTTCCCGCTAACGTTGGGGTGGTTGTTCAAGACACGGGAAACGGTCTGGTGCGAGACCCCGGCCAACTTGGCTACATCCCCCATAACGGGTGGTCTGCTTGATGGTGCACCGGGAGACATCGCACCTCACTTTATGGATTCGTATGGCGGGCTTGGGCAGGATTGGCCCGCATCCGGCTCTTCACACCGAGCAGGTCAGCTCAGCTGGGAGCAGGATGCAGGCCAATCCCAAGGGTTATTTGCTACTTGGCGTCGACCCGCACAGGTTCAGTCTTGGCAGGTGGCGCAGATTCGGTTGCCGGAGGCGTTGTCTTCCACTTGAAGCGGCGGCTGATTGAGGACCCTCCACCAGCACCGGTCCGGTTCTTGTTGAAGATGTCGAAGCCGACTGCAAGGAGCAGAACCAGGCCCTTGATGAGCTGCTGGTAGTCAGTTCCCAAGCCAAGGATGGACATACCGTTGTTCAGGACACCCATGATGAGGCCACCGATCATTGCTCCCGCAACGGTACCGATACCACCTTGGACGGCCGCGCCACCGATGAATGCGGCAGCGATGGAGTCCAGTTCAAAGCCGGTACCGCCAGCAGGCTGGGCAGAGTTCAGTCGTGCCGTGAACACCAGGCCGGCCAACGCGGCGAGGACGCCCATGTTGACGAACAGCCGGAAGGTTACTTTCTTGGTCTTGATGCCGGAGAGCTCTGCTGCATGCAGGTTGCCACCAATGGCGTAGGTGTGGCGCCCAAAAATGCTGTTGTTCATCAATGCCGAGTACAGGATCACGAGGACTGCCAGGACGATCAGCACAATCGGCGTTCCACGGTAGCTGGCCAGCAGGAACGTGATGATGAGCATCAGTACGGCAATGAAGCCGTTCTTGACGGCAAACCATGCCATCGGCTCATTCTCAAGGTTGAACTTGCGGCGGACCCGGCGTTCCTTGATGGCTTGGAAGAGGATTGCTGCGGTGCCGCCAACGCCCAGGATGACGGTCAACCATTCAAGTACGGATGTGCCGCCGGAGATATCGGGGAGGAAGCCTCCACCGAGGGCCCGCAACTCGTTGGGGAACGGGGTGATCTGCTGGTTCTTCAGGGTGATGAGCGTCAGGCCGCGGAAGATGAGCATGCCGGCCAGGGTGACGATGAAGGCGGGAATGCCCACATAGGCAATCCAGTAACCCTGCCAGGCACCCACCAAGGCACCTACCAGGAGGCAAGCCGGGATGGCCAGCCACCATGCCCAGCCCCAGTGCACGATCATCACGCCGGCAACAGCACCGATGAACCCGGCGATTGATCCGACGGAGAGGTCGATGTGGCCGGCGATGATGACCATCACCATGCCTATGGCAAGGATCAGGATGTAGCTGTTCTGGACCACCAGGTTACTGACGTTCTGCGGTTCAAGCAGGATGCCGTTGGTCAGGACCTGGAACAGGATGACGATAAGGATCAGGGCGACGAAGATGCCAACCTGGCGGAGGCGGCTTGTGAGGAAGCCAAGGGATTCTCGTAGGGCGGACATGTTGGCTATTCCTTCTCTTGAGTCATGAAGTGCATGAGGGTTTCCTGGGTGGCCTCGGCGATGGGGACCTCGCCGGTGATGTGCCCTGCGGACAGCGTGTAGATCCTGTCGCAAATGCCCAGGAGCTCAGGCAGCTCCGAGGAGATCACGATCACGGCTTTCCCGGCGGCCGCGAGTTCATTGATGATCGTGTAGATCTCGAACTTTGCGCCGACGTCGATACCGCGGGTTGGTTCGTCCAGGATCAGCACGTCCGGATCCGAGAACATCCACTTGCTCAGCACCACCTTCTGCTGATTACCACCGGAGAGCTTGCCGGTGATGGCTGCCACGGACGGCGCCTTGATGTTCATGCTCTTCCGGTAGTGGTTGGCAACGGTGGTTTCTTTGTTGCCATCAACCCATCCGCGTTTGGCCAGCTTGTTCAGCGCCGCCATGGAGATGTTCCGCTTGATGTCCTCGATCAGGTTCAGGCCATAGTGCTTGCGGTCCTCGGTGGCGTAGGCAATGCCGTGATCGATCGCGTCCGAAACGGTGGAAGTGTTGATCTCTTCGCCGTACTTGTAGACCTTGCCCGAAACGGCGCGTCCGTACGTCCGGCCGAAAACGCTCATGGCCAACTCGGTGCGGCCCGCGCCCATAAGGCCCGCCAAGCCCACTACTTCGCCCTTGCGGACATTCATGTTGGCATTGTGCACCACGGTGCGGCTGTGGTCCTGGGGATGCTGAACGGTCCAGTCTTCAATGCGGAGGACTTCCTCGCCGATGTTCGGAGTCCGGTCCGGATAGAGGCTTTCAAGGTCACGTCCCACCATTCCGCGGATGATGCGTTCCTGGGTGATCTGGCCCTGGTCCAGCCGCAGGGTCTCGATGGACTTGCCATCGCGGATGATGGTGACGGCATCGGCCACCTTGCGGATCTCGTTGAGTTTGTGGCTGATGATGATGCTGGTGACGCCCTGGCCCTTGAGGTGCAGGATGAGGTCCAGCAGGTGGTCCGAGTCTTCATCGTTCAGCGCAGCAGTTGGCTCGTCCAGGATGAGGAGCTTCACCTCTTTGGAGAGCGCCTTGGCAATCTCCACCAGCTGCTGCTTGCCAACACTGATGTGCTGGATGGGTGTGACGGGGTTTTCGCTCAGACCTACGCGGGCAAGCAGCTTGGCGGCTTCGAGGTTGGTTTTCCGCCAGTCCACCCAGCCGTTGTTTGCCAGTTCGTTGCCGAGGTAAATGTTCTCTGCGATGGAAAGGTACGGGCTAAGGGCCAGTTCCTGGTGGATGATCACGATCCCGCGCTTCTCGCTGTCCGAGATGCTGTTGAATTCGCAGGGTTCGTTCTCAAAAAGAATGTCGCCGTCAAAGGAGTTGTGCGGGTACACCCCGGACAACACCTTCATCAGGGTGGATTTCCCGGCGCCGTTCTCTCCACAGATAGCGTGGACTTCGCCGCGGTTTACATCCAGGGTGACGTCCTGAAGGGCCTTGACCCCGGGGAAGGTCTTGGTTATTCCTCGCATTTGAAGAATGGGTACGTTCATCGTCAATTCCCACTGACTGGTTGGAAACTTTGCCTGGCCGGGGATTCGGCCGGCTCATGGTGGGTTGTGGCCCCGCCCCGCTTCAGAAGCGGGACCACAACCCGAAGGAAATGCTTACTTGACGTCGGATTCCTTGTAGTAGCCCGAGTCGATGAGTTCCTTCTTGTAGTTGTCCTTGGTGATGATGACGGACTTCAGGAGGAAGGCCGGAACAACCTTGACCTTGTTGTTGTAGGTCTTGGTGTCGTTGGTTTCCGGTTCCGTACCCTTGAGCACGGCGTCAACCATCTTCACGGCCTGCGCGCCGAGCTGGCGGGTGTCTTTGAAGATCGTGGAGTACTGCTCGCCGGCGATGATGGACTTCACGGAGCCCTTTTCGGCGTCCTGGCCGGTAACTACCGGCAGCTTTCCGGTGGAGTAGCCACCGGTGCTGGTCAGGGCCGAGATGATGCCGATGGAAAGGCCGTCATACGGGGAGAGCACGCCGTCCAGCTTGGTGCCGGAGCTGTAAGCCGAGGTCAGGATGTCTTCCATGCGCTTCTGGGCAACGGGTGCCTGCCAGCGCAGGATGGCTGCCTGCTCGAACTTGGTCTGGCCGCTGGGAACCTTCAAGGTGCCTGCATCCAGGTAGGGCTTGAGGGTGTCCATGGCGCCAGTCCAGAAGAAGTTGGCGTTGTTGTCATCCGGGCTTCCGGCGAAGAGCTCCACGTTGAACGGGCCCTTGCCATCAACCTTCTTGCCACTTGCGTCCACGAGGCCAAGGCCGGTGAGCAGTGACGTAGCTTGCTGGACACCCACGGTGTAGTTGTCGAAGGTGGTGTAGTAATCGACGTTCGGTGTTCCGTTGATGAGGCGGTCGTAGGCGATGACCTTAACGTTCTGTTCCTTGGCCTTGGCCAGGACGTCGGTCAGCGTGGTGCCATCAATTGCTGCGATGATCAGGGCCTTGGCGCCCTTGGTCAGCATGTTCTCAATCTGGGAGACCTGCGTAGGGATGTCATCGTTGGCGAACTGCAGGTCAGTCTTGTAACCAAGGTCCTTCAAGGACTTCTCAACGTTGGCGCCATCGGCAATCCAACGCTCGGACGTCTGCGTCGGCATCGAAATGCCGACCAGCGAATCGCTGGGCTTGGCGGTGCTGCTGGATTCTGCAGCTCCTCCACGGCTACCGCAGCCCGTGGCTCCCACGGTCAAGGTAAGGACAACCGCTACGGCGCCCAGGAGTTTCTTTAATCTCACGATGCTCTCCTTCCGCGGCAGCTTTGCCGCGAACTCTGATGCAGCCGGAGCATCTGCGCGTCCGGCACGGTGAAGCTGGGTTGGCCTGTGCGCTGGGGGCGGCACAGGCTACTTCAAGGTGATACGACTGCCATTGTGAACGCTAACAATACCGTCGGTCAAGTGGATTGGATCACAAAATGATTGCAGGTGGGAACCTCGTCCGGAAGTCTTGATTTACAACGTTGTTAGCGTTCACACTTTCCCATTTCATGCTTTCGGCACCAAAAAGAAGAGCCCGGCACCGCCTTGTGGGCAGTGCCGGGCGTTCCAGTGCAGCGAGCTAGGACAGTGCTCCTTCGAGTGCTGAGAACGCGTCGTCCACGATCTTCTCCACGGGCTGATCGATGTCCACTACCAAGCCGGCTTCATCGGATTGCAACGGCTCAAGCGTTGCGAGTTGCGAATCCAGCAAGGACGCGGGCATGAAGTGGCCGGGCCGGGCGTTCATGCGCTCACTCAGCAACTCACGCGCGCCCTGCAGGTGCACGAACACCACGGACGGATCGCCACTGCGGATGATGTCGCGATAGGCGCGCTTGAGCGCGCTGCACGCTATGACAAGAGCAGAGTTCGACGCCGCGAATCGCCTCCCGATCTCGGCCAACCAGGGTGCGCGGTCCTCGTCATTGAGAGGAGTACCCGAGGCCATCTTGTCGATGTTCCGCTGAGGGTGCAGCGAATCGCCGTCGAGGAATTCGGCTCCGAGCCGCTCAGCGACGGCTGCGCCCACGGTGCTTTTGCCGCAACCGGCCACGCCCATCACCACAATGTGCGGATGGGCGTTGGCCGCAAAACCGGAATCACCAGTCATGAACGGTTCCGTCCACGAGACGGTTGAACGGCAGGTAAGCCTGCTGGTACGGGAAGGCGGCTGCTGCTTCCTCGTTGAACTCGACGCCGATGCCGGGCTCGTCCCCCGGGTGCAGGTAGCCGTCCTTGAACGTCATGGACTGCTGGAAGACCTCGTTGGTCTTGTCCGAGTGCTGCATGTATTCCTGGATGCCGTAGTTGTGGATGGCCAGGCCAACGTGCAACTGGGCGGCGAAGCCCACCGGGGAGATGTCCGTGGGACCATGGAAGCCTGACTTGATCTGGTACTGGGCCGCGAAGTCCATGACCTTCTTCAAAGGCGAGATCCCACCGAAGTGCGTGGAGGCCGCGCGGACGTAGTCGATCAATTGTTCCTTGATGAGGGTCTGGTAGTCCCACACGGTGTTGAAGATTTCGCCGATGGCTAGGGGCGTGGTGGTGTGCTGGCGGACCAGGCGCAGGCCTTCCTGGTTCTCCGCCGGGGTGCAGTCCTCCAACCAGAACAGGTCATAGGGCTCCAGTGCCTTGCCAAGCTTGGCTGCCTGAATGGGCGTCATGCGGTGGTGGCCATCGTGAAGCAAAGGAATTTCCGGGCCGAACTCATTGCGCACGGCCTCGAAAACCGTGGGCAAATGCCGCAGGTAGGCGCGGGTGTCCCAGTCTTCTTCCAGCGGGAAGTTGCCGCGGCCGGCAGGCTCATAGTCGTAGCGTTCGCCGGATGCCTGGGCCTGCGCGGCAACACCATAGACAGCTTTGATGCCCGGGACCGCGGTCTGGATCCGGATGGACTTGTAGCCCAGTTCCAGGTGCTCACGCACCGAGTCGAACAGCGAGGGAATGTCCGAACCCGAAGCGTGCCCGTAGGCACGCAGCCCGTTCCGGGATGCACCACCGAGCAGCTGATAGACGGGCATGCCGGCAACTTTGCCTTTGATGTCCCACAGCGCCATGTCCACGGCGGCAATCGCGGCCATGGTCACCGGCCCACGGCGCCAGTACGAGCTGCGGTACAGGAACTGCCACGTGTCTTCGATGCGGTGCGGATCCTTCCCGATCAACAGCTGCGCCACATGCTCCTTAAGGTACGCGGCCACGGCGAGTTCCCGGCCGTTGAGCGTCGCGTCACCAATGCCAGTCACCCCGTCTTCGGTGGTGATGCGCAGGGTGACGAAGTTCCGGGAGGGGCTGGTCACGAAGACTTCAGCGGCAATGATTTTCACAGCTTTTCCTTTCGGGATTGGGCTGGGTTGAAAGGGTTCCTATTCGCCTCGATGCGATGTTCACCACAGGTACTGAAATTGATTCTAGAATTGTTTGCAATTTTTGGCAATCGGTTGCCATTGCGGATTGGAAAACCCTACGCTGCAGTTCCTGTCCCGGCACGGGCAGAGGCCCACTCCGAGCTCAGCTCCTGCACCAGCTCTGCCACTCCTGGCTCGTTGGCAAGGTTCCGATCCAAAAACCCCAGCAAAGCTGCGACCCGCGCACTCCCAGAGAGCCCGTTGGCAGCTGCAATGGCTGAAGCCTTGGGATCCTGCAGCTCAGGATTGACGGCGGCGTAGGCGGACCACACCGCGATCATTCTCGCCGCGGCAGTGCCGCTTCGCCCTGCGGCCCGCTCCGCACGAAGCACCGGCAGTGCACGCATTCGGAGCTTAGTGCTGCCGTCCACGGCGATCTGGGCCAGATGGTGTGCGATCCGGGAGTTCCCAAAGCGATCAAGCAAGGCAGTCCGGTATTCGGGGATGCGGAGTTCCTCGCCGGAAAGGTGCCTGGCAGCTTCGTCCCAGAATTCCTCAACAGCTTCACGGCATACGGCGTCACCCAAGGCCTGCGCCACTGTGGTGTGGCCGCGCAACTGCCCGGCATAAGCCAGGATGGAATGCGCGCCATTAAGGAGCCAAAGTTTGCGGTTTTCGTAAGGTTCGATGTCATCCACAAAAACCGCTCCGGCGTCTTCCCAACGTGGACGCCCTGAGGGGAATTGTCCGCTCAGCACCCAGTTGTGGAACGGCTCAGTGACCACGGGCGCTTCGTCCCGGTACCCGCACTGTTCACTGACCAGAGCAACATCGTCAGCTGTAGTGCGGGGCGTAATGCGGTCCACCGACGTGCTGACAAAGCTGACGTTATGGTCGATCCAGGCGGCAAGTCCGGCGTCGAAGCCCAGGGCGATTTCCGCTACGCCCGCACGGGCCACGTTTCCGTTGTCCGAGAGGTTGTCGCAGGAAACCACGGCGAGGGGTCCGGCGTCGGCGTCCCTGCGGGCGGCGAGGCCAAGGACCAAGCGTCCCAACGGCGTCGTGGGTTGCTGCCCCGCCACCAGCCGCGGCAGGTCATCCGCGCCGTGCGCATATGCTGCTTCCGTGATGGTCAGAGTTATCACCGCTGTTTGCGGTGCTGCGACGAGTTCGGTCAATCGTCCAACGTTGGCGCCATCGATGGCTTCTACAACGCTGCCTACAACCTCGAAGGAATCCCCTGCATCGGATCGTTCCACCACGGTAAAAAGGCCGTCCTGTTCCGCCAGAACTGCTGCGGCATCCGGACGACGCCCCGTGAAGGAGGCGATGCCCCAATCCCCTGCGTCGCCAGCATGCTGCGTGTACCAGGCCTGGTGCGAACGGTGAAAGGCCCCGAGTCCGAGGTGCACAATGCGCACGGGAGCCTTTTCCACCGCTTTGACCTCACGGTTCAATCTAGGGAGCCCATCCCCGCTCATAGTTTGAACACCTTGCGTGGCGAGGAATCAACGACGTCGAGAATCAGCTCCTGCGCGCGGGCTTCAGTCACGCGGTGCTCGGCTACGAGACGCGCGAGGAAGGACGCTTCGATCCTGCGGGAGGCATCGTGCCGTGCGGGAATGGAGCAGAACGCGCGGGTGTCATCGATGAAGCCGGAGGACCGCGAGAAACCGGCGGTTTCTGTAACTGCAGAACGGAAGCGCAACATGGCATCCGGTGCATCGAGGAACCACCACGGCGCACCGATGAAGACGGACGGGTAGAAACCAGCCAGCGGCGCCAGTTCACGGGAGAAAACGGTCTCGTCGAGCGTGAAGAGCACCAGGTGGAAATCCTTGGCCGTGCCGAAGTCCTGCAACAACGGGCGGATGGCCTCGGTGTAGTTCACCGCGAACGGAATATCGTGACCGGTGTCGGTGCCAAACTGAGTGAACGTAGGTTCGTGGTGATTGCGGTACGAGCCCGGGTGGATGGTCATGACCAATCCGTCGTCCACCGACATGCGCGCCATTTGGTACATCATGTGGGCCTCGAACGCATCCCGATCCTGCGCGGTAGCCTTGCCGGCACGAGCAAGTTCAAAGAGCGCTTCAGCTTCTGCGGCATCCAGTTTGAGCGTGGCAGGTGCGCGCACGCCGTGGTCGGCGGATACTGCGCCATGCTCCAAAAAGTACCGACGGCGGTTTTCCAGGGCGGCGATGTATCCGGCGTAGCCGGTTGCGCCGTCGCCGGCAGTTTCGATCAAACGGTCAACGTTGGTGCTCCAGCTGGGATGCGCCACATTCAGATAAGCATCCGGTCGGAACGTGGGAAGCACCCGGCCGTTGAAGCTGGGGTCATTGGTGAGGGCCTTGTGGCTGGCGAGGTTGTCCAGGGGATCGTCCGTGGTGGCCAAGACCTCAATGTTGAAATCCTTGAAAAGCTGCCGGGGACGGAAGTCCGGCTCCACCAACTTCGCGGCGATCGCGTCGTAGCTGGCATCGGCCGGCATGTCGCCGAGGTCTGCGCCGAGTTTGAAGACATCGTTGAACTGGGTGCGCAGCCAGTACCCGGAGGCTGTGCCCTCGAACAGCGGCCAGGCCTGAACGAACCGCCTCCAGATCTCCCGTGATTCGGGGGCGGACGCCGTACTTGTCAGCAACTGATCCATCGGAACACCATTGGCGTGGATCAGGCGGGTGACGTAGTGGTCCGGGCTGACGAGGAGCGCTGCAGGATCAGGGAACGGCGTGTTCTGTTCAATAACAGCGGCGTCAACGTGGCCGTGCGGAGAAATGATGGGCAGGTCCTGGACGCGCTCCAGCAAGGATCGCGCGATGCTGCGCGTGCCGGGATCTGCGGGCAGGAGCCTGTCAGGGTGTGCTGCGATGGACTGTGACATAGGTCAATCTTGCGGTTCAGCTTGCCATTTTGTCAACCGGTTGCCAAAAATTGCCAATTCAGTGCAACAGCCAATTTGCCTGAACACCGAGGACTAGCTCAGCAGCCTTCCGCTGGACCCGCGCACCACGAGCTCGGTCTCCACGCTCACGGCTTCGCTGGGGGCATCGTGGCCTTGCAGCATGTCCAACAGAATGGTGACTGCACGGGTTCCGCACTCCCCAAGGGGTGAGCGCACTGTGGTTAAGGCTGGAGTAGTGAAGTCCGCGCCGAAGATATCGTCAAAGCCCACGATGCTGATCTGGTCTGGAACCCGCATCCCACCGGCCTGGAGTTCCTGCATCAAGCCGATGGCAAGGAGGTCGTTGTACGTGATGACCGCGGTCGCTCCGCTTTCCAGGACGTCGCGCGCTACCTGGCGGCCGCCGTCGACTGTGGGTTTGGACGATTCCAGGCGGACTGCACCCAGCTTTGACCAATCGCATGCCGCTTTAACGCCCTCCCAGCGGCGAGCCGTCATCCAGGACTGCTTTGGACCCGCAACATAGGCGAGGTTCTCATGGCCATTGGCGGCGAGGCTTCTGACCGCTTGGCTGATGCCCTTGTTGACGTCCGGCACCACACATGGGACGCCTTGGACCTCGCGGTTGATAACGACTACCGGCTTGTCCTCAGCCAGCGCGCGGATGTGGTCGTCATCCATGCGGGGGCTGGCCAGGATGAGGCCGTCCACGGTGTTCAGCAGGCGACGACCTGCCGTGACTTCCGTCTCTGGCGACTCTGCGGATTCAGCCAGGACCAGGGTGTAATCACGGGCCGAGCCAGTGGTTTCAGCGCCACGGATGATGTCAAAGAAGGTCGGATTGGTGATATCTGCAACGATCAACCCAATGGTCTGCGTCCTTCCTGTTGGAAGCGCGCGGGCGAACGGGTTCACCTGGTAATTCAGTTGCTCGGCTGCATCCTCGATGATCTTCTGCGTCTTGGCACTCACCCTCCCGGGCTTGCTCAAGGCACGGGACACCGTGGAGGGGTTGACGCCTGCAAGCTTGGCGATGTCGTAGATGGTGGGTGAGGACTTCTCCCCCCGGCCGCGTTTGGTGGGGGTAGTGGCTGCTCCGGAGTTCGTCACGTCGGTCACCGCTCCATCGTAGACCTTTTGGCAACAAAATCAGGCCGGTTGCCATTCATTAATCGTGGCAACCGGCCCAGCCTGGTTAAGAACGCTCGGGGAACTTGCCCTCTTCAGCGATGCGCTTGTTGAGTTCCCGGAGGAATTCATCCTCGTCAAAGTCCAGCGAGACTTCCTTGCCGGTCCAACTGGAGAGGTGGATGGCATTGGCCAAGCGGACGCCATTGATTCCGTCCGAGCCCGGAGCAAGCAGAGGAGTGCCATCCAGAATGTTGGCCGCGAAGTTCTCCAGGACGCCGGCGTGCTGGCCGCCCCACGCAGACTCGAACTCGATAACCTCGCTGCTGTACAACTCCTCGCGGTTCAGCTGGCCCATAAAGAGCTTGCGGACATCATCCATGCCCATGGAATCGCTGACTTCCCGCTCCGGCTTGACCAGCCGGGTGACTGTGGCCACCTTGCTGTCCTCCACCACGATCTTGCCCTGGTCACCCAGGATTTCGAATCTGTCGGTTCCCACGATGTCGTGGGTGGCCGTCACGAAAACGCCCGTCGCGCCGTCGCCATAGTCGACCACTGCGGTGACTTCATCCTCGACGGCGATGTCGCGGCGGAAGCCGTACGCCACCTTGGAGTAGACGGACTGCGGGACGCCACAGATCCACTGCCACAGATCCAGCTGGTGCGGTGCCTGGTTGACCAGAACGCCGCCACCCTCGCCGCCCCAAGTAGCGCGCCACTCGCTGGAGTTGTAGTACCCCTGCGGCCGCCACCAGTTGGTGATGATCCAGTTGGAGCGGCGGATCTTGCCAATCTCGCCGTTATCGACGATTTCCTTGAGCTTCTTGTAGAGCGGGTTGTTGCGCTGGTTGAACATGATGCCGAAGGAGAGCTCAGGCTTCGAAGCGGCGAACTCGTTCAGCTCCTTGACCTGCTTGGTGTAGACCCCGGCAGGCTTCTCCACCAGCGCATGGATGTCTCGCTTGAGTGATTCGATGCCCATCTCAGGGTGCAGGAAGTGCGGCACACAGGTGATAACAGCATCAACCGAACCGCTTTCCAGCAGGGCTATGTAGTCGTCGTAGAACGGGACATCCGGGTACTGGGATGGGGCAAGTTCCTTCTTGGCAGGATCGATGTCGCAAATGGCGCCGATCTCCATATTCGGGACCAAGCCGTCGGTGATGAACTTGGCGTAGGCGCCGCCTTGCTGGCCCAGGCCGATGATGCCGAGGCGTACTTTCGTGCTCATGGATGCAATCTCCTGTATTGAAATCTAGAAAAGGTCGGCGTGGCCCATGGCCACCAGGTTGTCGTACGAGGTCTGGAGCGCATCCCAGACGGTCCGTCCATACAGTTCGTCCTGCTCCACCAGGAGATACCGGGCACCAGCCGCCATGGCGGCAGGGATGATGGATGGGAAGTCCAGGTTGCCTTCGCCCACTTCGGCGAACTGCACTACATTCCGGAACTCCGCCATGAAGCCTGGGAAGTCGCCCTTCTCCAGGAGCCCGAAGGACGATTCCGGCATCTGGCCGATCCTGTAGTCCTTGAGGTGCACCATGGCAGTCTTGCCGGCGTACTTTTGGAGGGTGCGGACGGGATCCAGGCCGCCGCGCTGCACCCAGTGGACATCAATCTCCATACCCATGGCCGGGGAGTTTTCGGCGATGATATCCAGCATGTATTTGCCGTCGAACTTCGCGAACTCAATGTGGTGGTTGTGGTAGTAAAGGCTGATGCCATGTTCCTGCAGCCGTTCGGCGTAGCCGTTGGCTTGCTTGGCGAATTCAACCACCGAATCCAAAGACTTCATTGCCCCGAAAGGAAGCATGCCAATGCGCAGCAACGAGGTATCCAGACGCTTGGCATCGTCCACGATCTTGTCGAAGTCGTCTGCCAGTGATTCCACGGGCATGCCCTTGCGGCCTTCAATATTGACCGACAGCGCGGCGATATCCATGCCCAGCTCCGTGCGTGACCGGTCCAACTCGCCCACGTTCTCCGCAGTCATGGGGATCTGGGAAATTTCGACGGCGTTATAGCCGATCGCACTGACCTTGCGGAGCGTTTCGAATGCTCCCACATCAGCAAAACTGTCCTTCAGCATCATGGCTTGGACGCCTATTGTGGCCACTTTTTCCTCCGGGGTTTCCGGGCCCTTCCGGGCCCTGGATGTGTCATGGGATGCCTGGCCGTTCAGGCCACGGCACCTTGCTGTTCGATTTGGCTGTGTTGGTTTGCGAGCAAACGATGGCGGTCTGCCCGCCGTTGTTCCTGGCGGTCAGGATCGGGCACGGGCGAGGCGAGCAACAGTCGCTGGGTGTAGGGGTGATCGGGATCGCGGGTGACCACCTCGGCGGGGCCTTGCTCCACGATTTCGCCGTGGTACATCACGGCTACGCGGTGGCTGATGTGCCGCACCACGTCGAGGTCGTGGGAGACGAACAGGTACGAAACCCCGGTGTCCTTCTGGATCTGCAGGAAGAGGTCCAGAACGCGGGCCTGGGTGGAGAGGTCCAAAGCACTGACCGGTTCGTCGCAGACAATGAGTTTGGGTGACAGCGCCAAAGCCCGGGCAATCGCAACACGCTGGCGCTGGCCGCCACTGAACTCACGCGGTAGTCGGTGGATCGCGTCCGACGGCAAGCCCACCTGGTCCAGCAGTTCCTTGACGCGCTTCTTGGCCGCTGCGGATTCCATGCCTTGCACGCCCAGTGGTTCAGCCAGGATGTCGCCGATTTCCAGCGCCGGGTTCAGCGAAGTGTAGGGGTCCTGGAACACCACCTGGAGGTCCCGGCTCAGCGTCCGGCGTTCCTTGCGCGAGGCGTTACTGATGTCGTTGCCTTCGAAAATCACCTTTCCGGAAGTGACGGGGGCGAGTCCCAGAACGGCCCTGCCCAAGGTGGTCTTGCCCGAGCCGGACTCCCCCACCAGACCAAGGGTTTCGCCTTGGCCGATGGTGATGTTGATGTCCGTCAGCGCCCGGAAAGGCTTGGCCCGGAACCGCTTGCTGGGATACTCGACCACCAGGTTCTCTACGGAGAGCAACGGGGCGCTTTCCGGCGATGTAACTGAGATGCTCATGCCACCGGCTCCTTCTGTGCTGCTGATCCAGGCTTGGATACCAGCATCGTCATGGGGGTCTTTCCTTCGAGCATGGACCCAAGAAGGGTCTGGGTGTACGGCTCTTTCGGGTTTCGGAGGATATCCCGGACGGTTCCTTCTTCAACAAGCCGGCCGTTCTGCATGACCACAACACGGTCGCAGAGATCGGCGACGACGCCGAAGTTGTGGGTCACCAGGATCACGCCGATGTTCAGTCGCTGCTGAAGCTCGCGCAGCAGGTCCAGCACATCCGCTTGGACGGTGACGTCCAGCGCCGTGGTGGGTTCGTCAGCAATCACCAAGTCCGGTTCGCAGCTGATGGCACCGGCGATGAGCACGCGCTGGGCCATGCCACCGGAAACCTCGTGCGGGTAAGCGTTGAAGGTTAGTTCCGGGTTGGCAATACCGACGTCGGTGAGCAGCTTGAGCGCACGCTGGCGGGCTTCGGACTTCGAGATTCCCAAGACACGGACCATGGGCGTGACCAGCTGGTAGCCAATGGTGAAGGCCGGGTCCAGGTTGCTCATGGGTTCCTGTGGAATGTAGGAGATCCTCTTACCGCGCAGCTTGGACAACCGCTCCTGGCTGACGCGGTCCTCGCCCGGGGCAACGGTGTAGTTGCCGTCGAACTGGATGGAGCCGCCCACGATCCTGGCGTTGTCCGGCAGCAGGCCCAGGATGGAGAACGCGGTCTGGGACTTGCCCGAACCCGATTCACCCACGATGCCCAGGATTTCGCCGCGGTCCACGTGGAACGAGACGTCGTCCACTACTTTTTTGATGGAACCATCAGCCTGCGGATATCCGACGCCGAGGTTGGTCACCTTGACCAGGTGGTGTTCGGTTCCGGTCTCGACGGCGGCCACGGACTTACGTGACTGGCGCGCCTTGGCGGGTTCCGCCGTCGTGCGTTCTGCAGCATTACGTTCAGCTTTGGCGACCTTCTTCTTGCGGTGCTTGATCTTTTCGCCGTCTTCCAGGGCGTCGCGGATGGCGTTGCCAAGCAGGACGAGTCCACCGATGGTGAGTGCCATGGCAAGTGCCGGCCAGAGAAGCAAGGTCGGCGTCAGATAGACGTTCTTGAAGCCTTCCGAGAGCATGACGCCCCAGGTTGCCTTGGTCGGATCCCCAAGTCCCAGGAATTCAAGGCCGGACTGGATGGCGATGGCCACGCCCGCGATTGCTGCGGTCTGGATGATGATGGGTGCGCGGACCACGGAGAAGATATGGCGGGCGATGATGCTCATGTCCGAAAGGCCGGAGACACGCGCGGCATCGACGTAGAGCTCGTTGCGGACAGACTGGACTGCTGTGCGTGTCAACCGGAAGTAGGACGGGCTGATGAGGACGCCGAACGCGATCATGGAAATCCACACGGACGGGCCGAAGGCTGCGCGGATGGTAAGCAAAACGATCAGGCCGGGCAGGCTCATCAGGATGCTCACTACCCAGTTGGAGACCGCTTCGAACTTGCCTGCGTAGTAGCCGGCGATCAGGCCCGCGGGGAGTCCGATGGCGATGGCCACACCTGCGCACAGCAGGGCGGACACCAGGGTGAGCTGGGAGCCGAAGAGCAGGCGGCTCCAGGTATCGCGTCCGGCGCTGTCGGTACCCAGGATATTCACCGAGTCCGGAGCGGCCAACGTCTTGGAGATGTTGGCGAAGTTCTCCTCAAAGGGAGCCAGGACCGGGGCGAAAATAGCCAACAAGGCGATGCTGCCCAGGATGACCAGCGAAGCGATACCCAGGGGGTTCCTGATGAGGCGGCGCATCACGCCGGAACGGACCACGGTACCGCTTTGTCCATCGGGGACCTTCGCTGCCACACCCATGGAGTCGGGACTTGCGGAAATTGCCGCTGAATCTACGGAATCGCTCATGACACACGTACTTTCGGGTTGAGCCAGCCATTGAGAATGTCCACCAGGAGGTTCACCACGATGACCACCACTACGGTGTACATCACCACTCCCATGACTACGGGAAGATCGGACTGGCCTGTTGCAGTAACTGCGAGGGGACCCATTCCGGGGAGGGCGAAGATCTGCTCGATGATCACCACGCCTCCCAGCATGCCGATCAGTTGCAGGCTCAATACTGTGAGGCCGGCCGGAGCGGCGCTGCGGAGCACATGCTTGAAGAGGATTTCACGCTCTCCAATGCCCCGGCTGCGCAATGTGCGGACGTAGTCACGCTCGAGCTGCTTGATCACGGCACTGCGGATTTGCTGAGCCCCGCCGGTGACTCCATTGATGAGCAGGGCGATGACCGGAAGGGTCATGGAGTACACCCAGGCCTCGGGCCCTACCTCGGGAGAGATCGTACTGGTGGCCGGGAAGAGGCCCAGCTGGATGGCCAGGATAGTCACAAGGAACACGCCGATCACGTATCCCGGGATGGAATCGCCGATGATGGCGCCCACCTGGACTGCCCTGTCCACCCAGCCGCGCTTTACGGCTGCAGCAACACCGATCAGAGCTGCGCAGATGGCGATCAGGATCATTGCGGAGAAAACCATGGTCATGGTCACCGGGATCCGGGTGGCCAAGGAGTTGGCCACCGGCTCCGACGTGAACCACGAGGTTCCAAGGTTTCCGCTCAAGGCATCGCCCAACCAGGCGAAATAGCGCGTTGCAAGTGGCTGGTCGAGACCGAGCTCCTGTTCCTTCATGGCCACCTGTTCAGGTGTGGCTTGGTCACCCAGGATATTTTGGGCGATGCTTCCGCTGGAGGTGTACAGCAGGATGAAGGTGAGAGCCGAGACTACGAACAACACCACCAGTCCGCTGCCCAGCCTTTTCGCAATGAACTTGATCATGGGTTCCTACTTGGCGGGCGAGTAGTTATAGATGGACGGAACGGCCTGCTGGACTTGCGGGGTGACGTTCACTTTGTCGTTGTGGTAGTACATCTGGTTCACGCGGAAGAGCGGGGCGAACCATGCCTGTTCCACAACATACTTGTTGACTTCCTGGGCCAGCTTGCCGGCCTCATCGCCACCGGTGCGCACAGCCTGGATCTTCGCCTCAAGCTCAGGGGTGGTGTTCTTGAAGGGGTTGTACAACGCCTTGGTGGAGACGATCTGGTCGATCGCAACTGTGGGCTCACCCTGGAAGAGGTTGAAGAAGAGCGCCTGGTACTTCTGTGCCGCGACGTCCGCGGTGAACGTGTTGGTGATGGCGGCGCCCGGTTTCAGGGTGATTCCAACGTCTGCGAGTTGTTGCTGCATGACTGAGATAAGGGTTTCAGCTCCAGGCAGGGTGGGAACGTCAAGGGTTACCTTGCCCTCGAAACCAGAGTCCTTCAACAGTTGCTTGGCCTTGGCGGGATCGTAGCTGTAGTAGTTCTCCAACTCCTCCGTCCAGGCGCCACTTTCCTTGCCGAACGGCTGCGAAGTGGGCGTTCCCTGGCCCAGCATGACCTGGTCCAGAATGGTCTTGCGGTCGAACGCATAGTTGATGGCCTGACGGACCTTGACGTTGGCAAGTGCGGGGTTCTTAGTGCCGTCCCGGTCCAGAAGGAGCAAACCGGACCAGTCAACCTGATTGGTTTCCAGCTTCATCTTGGCACCCTCTGCCTGCTTGCCGTTCTTGGGATCCAGGAGCGTGGCATCAATCTGGCCGGAAACGAGGGCATTGGTGCGGGCCGTTGGATCGGTGAGGATCTTCAGGGTGAGCTTCTTGTACTTCTGCAGGTCCTTGTTCCAGTATCCCTCGCGGGCAGTGAAGACCGTCTGGGAGTCTTTCACGGATGCTGATTTGTCCATCACGTAGGGTCCCGAACCAACCGGTACAGTCTTGATCGCATCAGTGCCGAGTGCTGCGGGGCTGCCCATCAGGCCGGCGGCCTGGCTCAGGAAGTACTCCAAGGCCGGCTCTGGAGCGCTGAGGTTGATGTCGATGGTGTCCTCGTCCACCACGGCGATGTCCGATACGGATCCGAGCTGGGCCATCTGCGGGCCGTTGGCCTTCTTGAAGTGGTCAAGGTTGGCCTTGGCTGCTGTGGCGTCGAACTTGGCGCCGTCGCTGAACGTGACGTCCTTCCGGAGGTCCACGGTGAGCTTGGTGTTGGTGGTGTTGTACTTCCACGCCGTGGCCAGCATGGGGCTGAGCTTGCCATCCGGTTCGCGCAGGATCAGGGAGTCATAGGCTGCTTGATAGGGCTGCAGTGCGTGGCCGACGTGAGCCTGGGCAGGATCCCACGAAGTAATGTCACGGAGCGTGCCCAGCGTCAAGGCTGTGACAGTCTTTCCACCACCAGCGTTTGAGCCGGCTCCGGCGCCTCCGCCGCCACATGCGGTGAGCGCCAGGGAGGCGCTGAGTACGAGGGCGGTTGCTGCCGCCTTTGGACCTAACTTCATTGTCGGCTCCTACTGAATCTTGGCCTGATGCGAATCAGAACGAAGGGTGTGGTGTGAACCACATTTTTGTGGGTGTGGGACTTACATTACGGAAGTAATCCGAGCTTGGCAACCGATTGTCAAAAGTTTCTGAAAATGTTGCCAAGTTGCCAGGAGGCTGGGCGGGGTTCCCTGAATTGGAGACGAAAACGGCCGGAAACCCCCAATGGCTCCCGGCCGGAATCGCCGGCAGGCACTGCTGCGTTCAGCTCACCCGTTCCAACTGGTCCGGATAGCTCTGTGCATAAATATCCTTGACGATCCGGAGCGACTTTCCTGCCTCTGCAGGACTAATCCAGAAAGGTCCCTCGTCGTCGAGTCCGGCGTAAAAGTCCTTGATCAGGAGCTCATGCGAGACGCCCCAATAGGACCTGCCGCCCGTTTCCGCCACCCGCTCCGGGATGACATCCACGGTGCCGTCGTCGTAAGTCACAGTGAGGTCCCCGCGCAGGCTGAGCGTCGCCTTTTCGGTCACGATGTCCAGCGCTACGGGCGCATTGACCGCGTTTGCCAAAGTTGCATAGAAGACGCTGCGGGCACCGTTCACGTGCTCGGCAACAAACTCCGCCGTGTCTTCCACCTCAATCACGCCGCCCAGAGATCGGGTCGACGCCCGGCCTTCCACCTTGGCAACATCGCCCACCAACCACTGGAGCAAATCGACGGTATGGATTGCCTGGTTCATCATCAAGCCACCCCCGCCCTCCAGCCAGGTGCCGCGCCAAGGCCGATCACGGTAGTAGTCGCCGTTCCTATGCCACATAACAGTGGCCGATGCGCCGATTACCCGACCCAGCCCACCGCCGTCGAGCATTTTCCGCATTGCCTGCGATGTCACGTTGTAGCGGTTCTGGAAGCAGACGGCGATCTTCGCCTTGCTCCGTTCAGCCGCTTCAATGAGCCGCTTTCCCTCTTCAAGCGTGTGCGCGAGGGGCTTCTCGACGATTACATTGACGCCGCGCTCCAGGCAGTCGGCTGCCAGTGACGCATGGAGGTGGTGTGGGGTACAAATATGTACGACGTCGGGACGCGCCTTCTCCAGCATGTCCAGGTAGTCCGTGTACCCCGGCACGCTGTGGGCGGCTGCCGCCGCTTGCAACCGCTCCGGATCGGTGTCGCATACCGCCACCAGTTGGACGTCGTCCAAGGTTGAGAGCGCCGAAAAGTGGATCGTTGAGATGTCACCGCAACCGATGACTGCCGCTGTAGGCATTTCCTGCTCCTTTGAAGGATGGTGCTGGTGGGCTTGCGGTCGATCCGGCGGTCAGACCAGTTCGACGCCATTCCTGGCTGCCAGGGCTGCGAAAGCCCGCGCGGCGATGCCGAAGGCTACGGGTCCGGAGTACCCACCCAACTCGTGGGCGTTGTCGAGGTGCGGCTCCAGGGACGCGAAGCCTGTGAAACCGTCGGCCTGGAGTGCGGCAATTGTGGCATCAAGTTCGCCGTCGCCCTGCCCGGCAGGAACCACTTCGCCCGTATCGGCCAGGGCATCCTTTACCTGCAAGTACTCAAGGTACGGACGCAGCATCGCATACCCCTCGGTGTAGGGCTTGACGCCTACCTGTACGAAGTTGGCGTTATCCCACGCCGCGCGAAGTGCCGGGGAGGCCACAGTCTCCATGATGTCCAGGACCCGCTCGGGCGTATCGCCGTAGATGCCTTTTTCGTTTTCGTGGAGCAGAACAATTCCACTGGCTTCAGCCTCTGCAGCCAATGCCCTCATGCGTTCCATTACGTCATCCCGGATTTCTTCCTGGCTCTGGCCTTCCGCGCGGTAGAAGGAGAAGATCCGGACGTACTTGGCGTCAAGGCCCTTGGCCACGGAGATGATCTGGTGGAGCCGGCTGACCTCATGCTCCACGGGAAGGCTGACGTCCACCTTGCCTATGGGGCTGGCAACAGCTGAGACTTTGAGGCCTTTTTCGTCAAAAATCCCCTTGAGTCGCTCTACTGCTTCCTTTTCGAGCTCGGACACGTTGACGTCCCAGGCGCTGCGGACTTCGATGTGGCTGGCGCCCAGGGCCAGGAGTACAGCGGCCTGGACTGCGGGATCGGGGTCTATCTCATCACCGAAGCCGGACAGGCTCCACACGGCATTGGGTTGAGTCACGAAATCTCCTAGATAGTGCCTGTGGCGGCTTGTTCCTGACGCCGCCGCAGGGTGCGGTGACGTAGTTCACAGGCGGTGTTGTCCCCTGAGTTTAGCCAACTTGGCATCCTAATGACAACCGATTGCCATAATCTGCCATGCTGTGGCATTCTTGATAAACGGTGTGGCAGCAATCACAGCCGGATGACCCGTTGTTCAGAGAGGAACACCTATGGCGACGCAACCCGTGGCATCAAACCGGCCCGCCACCATCCATGACATTGCCGCCCTGTGCGGAGTCGCGGCCTCCACCGTGTCCCGGGCGCTCACCAATCCGGACCGCGTCAATATCCGCACCCGGCAGCGGATCCAGGCTGCCGCCGTCGAACTTAACTACACGCCGAACTCCCAGGCAAAGGCGCTGAGCTCAGGCCGAACCGGAGCAGTGGGCGTGCTGGTGCCCGATATCACCAACCCGTTCTACTTCGACCTCATTCGCGGAACGCAGTTGCAGCTCAAGGCTGCAGGGTACACACAGTTACTGGTGGACACCGAGGAATCCGACGAAGTTGAGGCCAGCACCCTCGAGCAGCTGCGCAAGAGTGCTGACGGCGTGATCGTTGCAGCCTCCCGCTTGAATGACGAGTCACTCGCCGCTGCCGCCGCCAAGATGCCCATGGTCACGGTGAACCGGGACGTCGGCGGCGTTCCTGCAGTCATCATCGATACTCCATCGGCCATGCCGCAGGCGTTGGATCACCTTATTTCGCTGGGGCACACATCCGTGGCCTACGTAGCCGGACCTGCAGTCTCGCAATCCAGCGCCCGACGCTGGGTGGCATTGTCCGAAGCCGCCGAGGACCGTGGGGTGGACGTTCGCAGCCTCGGCCCTTTTGCGCCGAAGACGCAATCCGGCGCCGCCGCTGCCGATGCCGCAGTCCACAGTGGGGTGACTGCCTGCATTGTGTTCAACGACCTCATAGCGATCGGCATGTTGCAGCGGCTTCGCGAGCGCGGCCTGCGCGTGCCAGAAGATATGAGCATAGTGGGCTGTGACGATATCTTTGGGGCTGATTTCTGCAATCCCCCGCTCACCACCATGAGCTCACCCATTGAGCAAGCAGGCCGCGTGTCCGTGTCCATGCTGCTGGCCCAGCTGAACCCGTTGGCGGGGGGCGGTAACCGCAGCCGCTCAGTCATGCCCACCCACCTCACGGTCCGGGGTTCCACAGGTCCCGTCCCGGCCTAGGTCCCGCCCAGCGGTTGCTCTCTCACATCCTGCCGGTTTCGGACGTTTCCTCTCTCACGTCCTGCCCGTTTCGGGCGGTTGCTCTCTCACGTCCTGCCCGTTTCGGGCGGTTGCTCTCTCACGTCCTGCCCGTTTCGGGCGTTTGCTCTCTCACGTCCTGCCCGTTTCGGGCGGTTGCTCTCTCACGTCCTGCCCGTTTCGGGCGGTTGCTCTCTCACGTCCTGCTCGACGGCGGGATGGCCGCCGTCGCTAAAGTCCGACGTCGACACTCACTGCGAGTAGTAGGCCTGGGATGAGAAAGGTGCCAACGGTCACCGCGATGCGCGTCGAAGCCCGGTTGTATGTGCGAGAGAATCGACCAAAATCCCGTTGGACGTGAGAGAACGATCGCCAAAAAACCCTTGGATGTGCGAGAGGATCCGGGAGTTATTTCCACCAGGTATCGAAGATCGTGACCGGCACCGTGCGCTTGTGGCGCGTACGGAGGTACTTCTGTTCGATGATTTCAGCGACGCCGTCGGGCACTTCGCGGCCTTCAAGGTAGTCGTCGATCTGGTCGTACGTGACTCCGAGCTCGTCTTCATCGGTACGGCCCGGCTTGTCGTCCAGGAGGTCAGCTGTGGGAACTTTCTGCCAAAGCCGCGCGGACGCACCCAGCTCGGCCAGGAGTTCGCGGTTCTGGCGCTTGTTCAGGCCGAACAGCGGCAGGATGTCCGCACCGCCGTCGCCATATTTGGTGAAGAAGCCTGTGACGGACTCGGCGCCGTGGTCTGTGCCGATGACCAAGTAATTGTGTTCGCCAGCCAGTGCATACTGGGCAACCATGCGCGCGCGGGCCTTGGTGTTGCCCTTGTGGAAGTCGGAGATTTCAGCGCCGGTGGCTTTCTCGAACTCTTCCTCGAATCCATCCACTGCGCGGGAGATGTTGAAGGTCCGCTCGTTTTTGGCCTTGATGAAGTCCAAGGCGGCTTGGGCGTCGTCTTCGTCGTGCTGGATGCCGTAGGGGAGACGCATCGCGACGAAGTTCGCGTTGACGCCTTCAGCTTCCAGTTCCTCGACTGCCAGCTGCGCCAATCGGCCGGCAAGAGTGGAATCAAGTCCACCGGAGATGCCGAGCACAAAGCCGTTGGTGCCCGTGGCTTTCACATATTCTTTCAGGAACGTGACCCGTTTGCGGACCTCCTCTTGGGGATTGATCCGGGGCTGGACGCCCATTTCCTCGATGATCTTGGCCTGGAGTTCGCGCATGTGTCCAACACTAGTCAGCCCCATGACAAAGGCTCAACCATATTGCGCCGTGATTCGGCCTCGCTGTGATTCGGCCCGGCGTGATTCGGCCCCGGCGGCATTGGACGTGAGAGAGCGATGACAAAAAACCCGCAGGACCTGAGAGAAGGATCGCCAAAAAGCAGCAGGATGTGAGAGAACGTCAGGCGAGGAAGCCGCGCAGCAGTGAAGCCGTTCCCTCCAGGTGTTCGATGGTGGCCTGTTCAGCGGCGGGGGCATCGCCGCGCAGGATAGCCTCGGCGATCTCGGCGTGTTGTTCGTTGGCGTGCTCGAGGTTGGTGCTGAGCAAGGGAATCCGGTCCAGGAGTTCGTTGAGCCTGGATCGTGTTTCGGCCACGGCGCCCACCAAGCTTGCGGAGCCGGACAATTCGGCGACGGCGATATGGAACCGGGCATCGCGGGGCCGGTAGCCCACGGCGGGGGAAGCGCTCACTTCGGAGAGGCAAACCTGCAGGTGCCTCCGGGCAGCCGCGGAGAGGTCCGCTTTGGCGGCCAAAGAAGCAGCGGCAGGCTCGATGATGGACCTGAACAGCAGGACGTCCTCCACTTCGGCGGGGTCGAGCGGCCCTTGGTCCGGCTGGCGCTGGACTGCCGTTGTGGAGACATACGTACCGCCGTACCGGCCGCGCTGGACTTCCAAATAGCCGGCGCTCTGCAACTCCCCCAACGCATCCCGAAGCGTGGCGCGGCTGACACCTAATTGTTCGGCCAGTTCGCGCTCGGGCGGCAGTTTTTCGGCGGGAGCGAAGATCCCCAGCTTGATGGTCTGCAGGATGTGTTCGATGGTCTCTTCGAACGCGTTGCCGCCCCTGACTGGGCGCAGCATCGAGAACGACGGGCCAAACGGTGAGTCCGGCACGGCATCTCCTTCCACGGAATGCGGGCTGCGCCCATCAGTGAGGTCATTCACCGATCAGTGAGGCCGTTCACAGGGCGCTGCTGCCTCCATGCTACCCACGCCAACCAATAAAGGTCATCAAAAAAACCATTGGACACGCCCTCAATTGTGATCCAAGTCATCAGGTTTTTCAGAAAAGTCTTGACTCGTGGCGAATCACGCTCCAGACTTTGAAGCACACTTTGGACTGAAAACAGTCCTTTAGGATCTGAATGATCCTCCGCTCGACTCTTCCCAGAAGCATTCCTCAGACGATAGGAAAACGCATGGAAACAGTGCTCCAGCCGCCCGGCGGCGAGGATGAGTATTTGAAGCACCGGCGCCTTAAACGGGGTGCCGCCGGTTGGGTTCTCCTCGCGGGACTTGGGGTGGCCTACGTGATCTCCGGCGATTTCGCGGGCTGGAACCTGGGCCTGGCACAAGGAGGCTGGGGCGGTCTGCTGATCGCCTTCCTGCTCATGGCCGTTATGTACACGTGCATGGTTTTCGGGCTCGCTGAACTTTCATCAACGCTCCCGACGGCGGGGGCTGGCTATGCGTTCGCCCGCCGAGCCCTGGGGCCACTCGGGGGATTCGCGACAGGTATGGCGGTCCTCATCGAATACGCGGTGGCCCCGGCAGCTATTGCCACGTTCATCGGCGGCTATGTTGAAGCGCTTGGCCTCTTCGGCCTCACCAACTCATGGCCGGTCTACCTGGTCACCTACGTCATCTTCATCGGAATCCACATCCGCGGAGTCGGCGAAGCATTGAAGATCATGTTCGCCATTACCGCGGTGGCAACCATCGCACTGGCCGCCGCCGTCGTTGGCCTGCTTCCCAAGTTCGATTCCGCCCGCTTGTTCGATATTGTTCCCGATGGTTCCGCCGGCTCCAGCGCCTTCCTGCCCATGGGTATCGGCGGCATCCTGGCGGCGCTGGTCTACGGAATCTGGTTCTTCCTGGCAGTGGAGGGCGTTCCCCTCGCGGCTGAGGAAACGTCCAACCCCAAGCGGGACATGCCCCGGGGAATCATTGTGGCCGTCATCATCCTGGTCATCTTTGGCGCCCTCATGCTGGTCCTGGTCCCGGGGGCAGCCGGCTCGCAAGCCATGAGCGAATCCGACAACCCGCTCCCTGAGGCACTACGCATTGCCTACGGTGGCAACACTTTCCTGGCCGACTTCATCAACTACGCCGGCCTGGCCGGACTGGTAGCCAGCTTCTTCTCCATCATTTACGCCTACTCACGGCAGCTGTTTGCCCTGTCACGGGCGGGATACCTGCCCCGTTGGCTGTCCCTGACCGGCGCCCGGCGCACCCCGTACTGGGCATTGATCGTCCCGGGCACGGTCGGCTTCCTGCTGGCAGCCCTGACCCGTGACGGTGCCCTGCTCATCAACATCGCAGTCTTTGGCGCCACAGTTTCCTACGTCCTGCTGAACCTCTCGCACATCGTCCTTCGCAAGAAGGAACCCAACCTGGAACGCGGCTACAGGACGCCGGGCGGAGTCGTCACGACGTCGATTGCCCTGGTCCTGTCCGCCGTGGCAGTCGTGGCGACGTTCGTCGTCGACGTCTTTGCCGCTTCCATTACGGCAGCGATTTTTGCCGCTGCCCTCGTTTACTACTGGCTCTACAGCCGGCACCGGATCGTGGCGGGCGCACCCGAAGAAGAGTTCGCCCAACTCGCCATGGCCGAGGCCGAGCTGAAGTAACAGCCAGCAGAACCTGACATCCACTCACAGAACCACACTGCGGAGACATCATGAATTCCCACATCCAAGAGTCCAGCCGGAACCGGCAGCTCACCGTCGACGAACTGCGCGAATCCGTAGCTAGCGGCGAAATTGATACCGTCATTGTCGCCATCACCGATGCGCTGGGTCGCCTCCAGGGTAAGCGTTGTGGTGCACGCTCCTTCCTCGAAGACGTTCTGGACCACGGCGCAGAGGGCTGTAACTACCTGCTGGCCGTGGATGTCGAAATGCAAACCGTGGACGGTTACGCGATGTCGTCCTGGGAGACCGGGTACGGCGACATGGTAATGATGCCGGACATTTCAACCCTCCGGAGAGTCCCTTGGCTCGACGGCACAGCCATCGTGCAGTGCGATGTCCTGTGGACGGACCGGACGCCGGTAACCGCATCACCACGGCAGATCCTGAAGGCCCAGATCGAGCGGCTCGAAAAGCTGGGCTACCGGGCCCACGCAGGGACCGAACTGGAGTTCCTGATGTTCGATGACTCCTACAACCAGGCCTGGCAGAAGAACTACACCGGCCTCGCGCCGTCGACGCAGTACAACGTGGACTACTCGCTCCTTGCCACCGCCCGGCTGGAACCAGTGATCCGTTCCATCCGCAACAACATGGAAGCGGCGGGCCTGGTGGTCGAGTCGTCCAAGGGCGAGTGCAACCTCGGTCAGCAGGAAATCACGTTCCGCTTCGATGAAGCCCTCGCCGCCTGCGATAAGCACACGTTCTACAAGAACGGCGCCAAGGAAATCGCGGACCAGCACGGCAAGAGCATCACGTTCATGTCCAAGTTCAACGAACGTGAAGGCAACTCCTGCCACATCCACTTCAGCCTCACCGACCTGGACGGGAACCCCGCGCTGGCGGGCGACGGCGAACACGGCTTCAGCCCCCTGATGGAACGGTTCGTCGCCGGTCAACTCGCGGCGCTGCGCGAACTCGCCTATTTCCTGGCACCCAACATCAATTCCTACAAACGCTTCGTGGAGGGCAGCTTCGCGCCAACAGCGATCGCCTGGGGCTTGGACAACCGCAGCTGCGCGCTCCGCGTGGTGGGCCACGGCCGCGGCCTTCGCACTGAAAACCGTGTGGGCGGCGGCGACGTGAACCCCTACCTGGCCGTGGCTGCAATGATAGCCGCTGTCATCCATGGCATCGAGAACGATCTCCAGTTGCCGGCAATCACCAAGGGCAATGCCTACGAGTCCGACGCGGAACGGCTGCCCACAACCTTGCGGGATGCGCGGGACCTCCTGGCCGAAAGCAGCATTGCGCGCAAGGCTTTCGGCGACGACGTTGTGGACCACTACGTCCACGCCGCCAACGTAGAGCTCACCGCTTATGACAGCGCCATCACAGATTGGGAGCGGGTCCGTGGCTTCGAACGTCTCTGAAACCTACGGGCAACCGTACAAGCCCAGAATCGCGCTCACCAGTTACCTTCAGGACGCCTCCTGGGGAGTGTGGAATACGACGGCGGCGATTCTCCCCGGATCGTACGTGGAGGCGGTGGTCGCAGCCGGAGCAACACCTATCCTGCTGCCTCCGCTGGGCACCGACGAATCCGTGCTGGATCTGGTGGATGGCTTGATCGTGGTGGGAGGTCCCGACGTCGATCCTTCCCTGTACGGTCAGGCACCGCATCCCACCACCAAGTCCCAACCACTGCGGGACAAGCATGACTCAGCCCTGATCCGTGCCGCGCTTGAACGTGGGCTCCCGCTGTTCGCGATTTGCCGGGGAGCCCAGCTCCTCAACGTGGTTTTAGGCGGGACGCTGATCCAGCACATCCCGGACGTCCTTCCCGGCAGCAACAGTCAGCCAGCACCTGGGGTCTATGGTGAGGCGGCATTTGACACCACGCCGGGCAGCCTCATCCACCACCTCCTGGGTGATTCCGCCACTTCGCCGTGCTACCACCACCAGGCCATGGACGACGTGCCTGAAACCCTGCGGGTGACAGCCCGCTCCGCCGATGGCCTGGTGCAGGCCATTGAAACCACGGAGGGCGGCTGGGTTCTTGGCGTCCAGTTCCATCCGGAACACAACCCCCATGATCTCCGACTGTTCCGTGGCTTTGTGGACGCCGCCGCCGGCTACCGCTCAGACCAGACCGCAACCATGAAAGCGATGTCCCCCGCATGACAGCAACAGTGTTTGATGTGATCAATCCGGCCACCGAGGAGGTCATCCAGACCGTCCCGCTCGCTGGCGTGGCCGAAACAGACGCCGTCATTGCCAAGGCAGCCGACGCCTACGAAACGTGGCGCGCCGTGGCCCCCGCGGACCGGGCGTTGCTGCTGCGACGGTTCGCTGCCGCCGTCGACAATGACCTGGAGAACCTCGCGCAACTGGAGGTGCGCAACGCGGGCCACACCATTGGAAACGCTCGATGGGAAGCGGGCAACGTACGCGACGTCCTCAATTACTACTCCGCCGCCCCGGAACGTCATTTCGGCCGCCAAATTCCCGTGGCAGGCGGCGTCAACATGACCTTCCACGAGCCGCTGGGCGTTGTTGGCATCATTGTTCCCTGGAATTTCCCGATGCCGATTGCCGGATGGGGATTCGCGCCCGCACTTGCGGCAGGCAATACGGTGGTGCTCAAACCGGCGGAGGTGACACCGCTGACCGCGATCCGCCTTGGTGAATTGGCTCTGGAAGCGGGCCTTCCTGAGGGCGTCTTCCAAGTGATTCCGGGCAAGGGTTCCGTGGTGGGCCAGCGGTTCGTCACGCATCCGGCGGTCAGGAAGGTGGTGTTCACCGGCTCAACCGGCGTTGGCAAGCAGATCATGGCAGGCTGCGCTGACCAGGTGAAGCGCGTGACGCTGGAACTCGGCGGCAAGAGCGCCAACATCATTTTCGACGACGCCGATCTTGAGATGGCTGCGGCCGCCGCCCCCGGCGGTGCTTTCGACAACGCCGGGCAGGACTGCTGCGCACGCTCCAGGATCCTCGTGCAGCGCAGCGTCTACGAACGCTTCCTGGAACTGTTGGAGCCAGAGGTCCTCGGCATGCGTGTCGGAGACCCCGCAGATCCGGCCACCACCATGGGGCCGCTCATTTCGGCCCAGCAGCTGGACACGGTTTCGGCTTTCGTGCCCGACGGCGCCCCGGTCGCCTTCCAGGGAAAGGCCCCGGAAGGACCGGGCTTCTGGTTCCCGCCCACTGTGCTCACACCGGATCTGAAGGCGCCGTCCTTTACCGATGAAATCTTCGGCCCGGTTGTTGCAGTGATCGCATTCGACGACGAAGCAGATGCCATCCGGATCGCCAACAACACCGAGTACGGCTTGTCCGGCTCCATCTGGACGTCCAAGGTTGACCGGGCACTCCGTGTGGCCCGGGGAGTCGAATCGGGCAACCTCTCCGTGAACTCCCATTCCTCCGTCCGGTATTCCACCCCGTTTGGCGGCTTCAAGCAGTCCGGCCTCGGCCGTGAGCTCGGCCCGGACGCCCTGGATGCCTTCAGCGAAGTCAAGAACGTCTTCATTTCCACCCAGTCCGCCTGATCTTTTTCCACTTTTTTCAAAGGAGAGCACCCATGCAAGCAGTAGTTTCCAACCGTCTCGCCGGCCGCAGCGCAGTCATCACTGGTGGTGCCAGCGGCATCGGCCTGGCCACGGCACGCCGGATGGCAGCTGAGGGCGCCAACGTGGTGATCGCCGACATCGAACCGACCTCAGGGATTGCGGCCGCCAGCGAAGTAGGCGGCCTGTTCGTCAAAGTAGACGTGACCAGTGAAGAAGAAGTCCGCAACCTCTACGCCCAGACCAAGGAGACGTACGGCAGCGTTGACATCGCGTTCAACAACGCGGGCATCTCTCCCGCCGACGACGCTTCCATCCTGGACACCGGAATCGACGCCTGGCGCCGGGTGCAGGAAGTGAACCTGACCTCCGTCTACTACTGCTGCAAGTACGCCATTCCTTACATGCAGGAGCAGGGCAAGGGATCCATCATCAACACGGCATCGTTCGTGGCCGTCATGGGCGCGGCAACATCCCAGATTTCCTACAGCGCCTCGAAGGGCGGCGTCCTGTCCATGAGCCGGGAACTCGGCGTCGAGTTTGCACGGCAGGGCATCCGCATCAATGCGCTGTGCCCGGGACCGGTGAACACTCCCCTACTGAAGGAACTCTTCGCGAAGGATCCTGAGAAGGCAGCACGCCGCTTGGTGCATGTTCCTCTGGGCCGCTTCGCGGAACCGGAAGAGCTGGCTGCAGCCGTCGCGTTCCTTGCCAGCGATGACGCTTCCTTCATCACGGCCTCCACATTCCTGGTGGATGGCGGCATCTCGGGCGCTTACGTCACTCCTCTCTCGTAGCATCTCTCCGGCTGCCCCTGCCCTCCTTGGGCGGGGGCAGCTTTCGTATTTAATGCTCTTGACGTCGCGATAGTTACCGATATATCGTTAACTATCGCCGATAATCCTTCGGCGAACACTCACACCGAAAGGACGATGCTGTTATGAAAGGCATCCACGAACACGACAACACCTTCCCGGAGCATGGCTCCGGACTCCCCGAACACAGCCAGGGAAGAGGCCGCTTCAATCGGGGCAAGGGGCGCCGCGGTCCCCACGGACACGGCGGACCCGGCTTTGGACCCGGCGGCTTCGGGCCTGGTTTTGGACCCGGCGGCTTCGGCCCGGGCGGTTTCGGCCCCAGGGGCTTTGGTCCCGGTGGCGGGCGGCGGGCAAACCGCGGCGACGTCAGGGCTGCCATCCTGTCTCTGCTGGCCGAGTCGCCATCCAACGGCTATGGGCTGATCAGGACGATTGCAGAAAAGACGTCCGGAACATGGCGGCCCAGCCCTGGATCCGTCTACCCCACCTTGCAGCAGCTTGTTGATGAAGAGCTCATCACGGCCGTGGGCGAGGGACGTCGGACAGAATTCACGTTGACGGACGACGGCCGCGCCTACGTTGCCGAGCATGAGGAAGAGCTCGCCAATGCCTGGAACACCGAGGCCGACGGAAACATGCAGGAGTTCCACCAGAGCATCGGGAAACTCATGGGCGTCGTCCACCAGTTCCGCGCCGCGGCAACCGACGAACAACGGAGGGCAGCAATCGAGAAACTCGATGAAACCCGCCGTGCGCTGTACCTGATCCTGGCCGACTAATTCCCCCTTGACCTTGACGTAACGTCAACCATTACTGTCAAAGGACAAGCCAGGAACGAGAAGGCCAGGACGGAGGACTCATGGACTGGTCGATCCAGGAAATCGCAAAGATGGCAGGGACCACCAGCCGCACGCTGCGTCACTACGACGACATAGGGCTGCTCAAGCCAAGCCGGACCGGGCATAACGGCTACCGCTATTACGACGGTCCGGCCTTGGTGCAGCTCCAGCGGATCCTCCTGCTCAGGGAGCTTGGACTGGGTTTGCCTGCAATTGCCGACGTGCTTGCCCGGGAGACCGACACCGTCAAGGCGTTGAGCGGCCACTTGGAATGGCTTGGGCAAGAGCAGGACCGACTGGCGCGGCAAATCGCGTCGGTCCGGCAAACCATTGACACATTGAAAGGGGATGGAAAGTACATGGCACAGGACATGTTTGATGGCTTCGACCACACGCAGTACAAGGACGAGGTAGAGGAGCGCTGGGGCAAGGACGCTTACGCCACAAGTGACGCTTGGTGGCGCGGTATGAGCGCCGAAGAAAAACAGCAATGGAAGGAACGCTCCCGCAAACTCGGGAACGACTGGATCTCCGCCGCCACGGCCGGAATTGCACCCGACAGCGCTGAAGCACAGGAACTGGCAAGGCGCCACGTCGAATGGCTCCGCGGAATCCCTGGAACCCCGACGGCGGCACCTGGCGGAGACGTGAAGGGTTATGTCACAGGCCTCGGCGAGATGTACGTTGCGGACCCCAGATTTGCCGCGAACTATGGCGGGGAGTCAGGAGCCACGTTCGTTCGGGATGCCCTGCGGGTTTACGCGGAGGAGAACCTGTAGGCAGCCGGGATGCGTTGACCGGGGTTTGGCAATAGTCTGGCCGAATGGGTACTAGCACCGTAAAGTCCAGCGAACAGGTTGACCGGCAGACTCGCATTCTCGAAGCGGCCCTGGAACTGCTGTCCCGCCACGGCATTTCGGGTATTAATATGCGGGCGGTGGCGCGTGAAGCCGGCGTCGCCTTGGGGCTCGTGAACTACTACTACGAAGACAAGTCGAGCTTGATCCGTGCGGTACTTCACCGGATTGAAGAGCACGACCTCATGCTGGTGGAGCCGGAGCCGGCCTCAACCCCTGAGGAGCAACTCCGAGAGTCACTTCGGCGCGTTGCGGACCCCGATCTCCTGACCACGCCGTACCTGTCCCTCCGCCTCCACCTGTGGGCTCTCGCCCAGGCGCATGAGGACTTCGCACGGATCAACGCGGCGGCGTTCGACCGGTATCTGGACGGGCTAGCCACACTCATAGGGAATGCCAAACCCGAGCTTTCCGCCGATGAGAGTAAGGAGCGCGCAGCAGACATCGTCGTCGTGCAAAACGGCATGTGGCTCACCACGCTCCTGGGTATCGACAAGGCTGCCATCGAGCGAGGCATTGCCCGCACGGAGCAGATCGCTTTCGCTCCTTCGCGTCACGCCGACCGGCATTGATGAAGCGCGATTCTGGACCTTCTACGCCCGCCATCCCGCTCTAGTTGACTGGCTGGGGCCTTCCGGGCAGGCTGTGAGGACATCCGGCAAGGGGGACCACGATGACTTATCGACGCTCGTTGGCGGCTACCGCGGTGCTGCTTGGGTTTGCCCTTTCCGGATGCCAGCCTGTTGCCGGGCCGCGCACGGTCGGGTCTCCCGCAGCAGCTGTGCCCAGCCCGTCGTCCTCTGAGCTTTCGGTCATCATCCAGACGGCCGTTGAGGACCGCAACGGCACTGCCCTCGGCGTTCCCCCGGCACCGCATCTCAGCGACGTGCAATCGACGGCGGCCTACCGGGCGAAGCGCGCGAGGGACCTTCCGGTGGTGGCGAGGTCAAAGGCCGGCTTCAAGTCGATGGGTTTCTGGTACACGCACTTTTCGACGACGATCACGGTGGAGTCAATCGAGGTGGCCGGCTCGGAAGCGAGCGTCCATTTCAAGGAATTGACCGAGGAACACCAGGCCTCGGCAGCGAATGGACCAAGCAACATCCCGTCCGGCTACTCGCTGCCGCAGACGGCGATGTTCCGGGCATCCGCGGATGGCTGGCAGCTCGACAGCATCACGCCGTCAGTACATGGTGGCGGCTTACCCATGTCCGTCGTCGAGTAGTGGGAACGGGGCTGGATGCCCTGTAGCGGCTCGGGCCGCGATTAGTACCAGTACCGTCTTCCGGCAAGAGGGCGTCCGATTGCACCGAGCACCAAGAGGATGAGGCCGATAACAGCCACAATCCACCCAATAGTTATCAGGATTCCAATGTTGAAGATATAACCAAGGATTAGTAGAACAACTCCGAGTATGAGCATTTCAGTCCTTACCTTTCCAAATATTCTGACAAACCCTAAGTTGCAAGGGGGTTGCTTGCCCTCGTCTCATTCGTACCACACTGGGTTATCGAGTGGAACAGGAACCTTCAACAGATGTTCGTCCCAGCACCGTCCTTTTTTGGCGCATATCCTGAGCTCGATGAAGATGCCGTTTACACCCGGAACATAGTTAACCCTGGGCGTGGCTAGAGAAGCGGACCTGCATGTCCGGCGACCAGTAGCGTGCTGCCCTCTTCCCGGATCCAGACTTGGGTCATGGGCATGCGATTTTGCCTCCGGCCGGCCGTTGTGGACACATCGTCAGAAGCGATGCAGGTCAAGACAGCTGTTGTACAGAAGATCGTGATCGTGGGCTGTTCGAGGGTTTGCGAGTGCCAATTGTTCTGGCCGCCGATGTTTGATCGAACGTAGGTATCGCGGTCGAATCGCTCGCCTTGATGCGAGATCCAGCAAAACTTGGGGTGCAGCAGACGAATCAAAGATTCTCCGTCACGTCGCGCTAGGGCGTCGGCCCTTTCTACAGCAGCTTTGAGCACCTCGTCCTGAGTGAGCATTCATTGAGTGTGTCAGTCAATGGCTGGTGTTGGGAACTGACAGTTCCGAGAACTAATCAAGAAACGGTCATTTTTCCTTGCCACTTATCGGGTTTTTGCCGTGCCACTTATCGAGTCGTCCGACGATGGTGCGGTTTCGACCTAGACTGCCGTGAACTCTTTTCCTGCCAAGGGGCAATACAGTTTGTGACTACCGATAGCGACTTGATTCGCCGATCCAGCAAGGACCCGCAGGCCTTCGCTGCGCTTTATGACAAGTATTCGCGGGCGGTGTACCGCTACGCGGCTACCCGGGCAGGTGACTCAGTAGCTGAAGACGTCATGTCGCAAACGTTCTTGGTCGCCTATGAAAGCCGGGAGGCTTTTGATTACGAGTGGGATGATGCCAGGCCATGGCTATTCGGCATCGCGACCAATCTTCTCCGCCGGCATCACCGTACTGAAGCAAGGCGGCTAAGAGCCTTCGCGAAAGCTGCAGGCAGAGACAGCTACGAGGACGGTGCCGATCGTGTGGCTGAGCGGCTGGACGCAGCCGTGAAGTCTTCCAATCTGGCCGCAGCGATCAGGACGCTTTCGACAGCAGATCGGGAATGCTTGCTGCTCTATGCGTGGGCTGACCTGACTTACGAGGGCATAGCACTGGCAACCGGCGTTCCCGTTGGCACTGTCCGGTCACGGCTTAACAGGGCGCGGCGCATCATTCGAGGTGCCGCCGGCCTGCTGAACATAGATGAAGAGGAGATTGAGCATGGACGAGCTATCACTCCTGCGCGAAATGCGTGACAGGACTCCCATTGCCACCGATGCGGCTATCGACAGGGGTCGGACCAAGTTACTGCAAGGTATTGATCCCCACGCGGTAAAGCTTCAGAAGAACCCGCGTCGCCGCATGGCAATGAGGTGGGGGCTTGTTTCAGCGGCAACGGCTTTAGTCGCTGGCCTCCTGGTCAGTGGCGACGTCTTTGGGCCCGGCCCACTGCGGGGAGCAGCCACCGCGCAGGCCGCGGAGGTGCTCAACGCCGCTGCCGAGACGACCATCCAGACAGCAGACCTTGTACCGGGCCCTGGACAGTACTTGAAGATCCAAAGCACCAATATGTGGGGTAGTGCCGCGGTTACGGCAGATGGCAGCGAGTATGAGTGGCTGGACACTGAAAAGAGCGCCATGTACATCCCAGCCAACCGCGAGGAGGAGTGGGTCTGGGAAAGATCAGGAAGAATCCCCACAACGTTCTTTGATGAGAAATCGAAAGAATACGCCTCCAGTATGGAACCTGCCGAAGCATACGTGCTCCGGGGCAATAACGGAGGCTTCTACGGCACCCCACCTGAGCAGTCCAGCTTTCCATCGCAGGATGCCCTGGCCACCTTCCCACGCGATCCAAACGCCCTCCTGGCTGAGATCCAGCGGCAAACAAACGGCAAGGGCCAGTCCAAGGATGGCGAGGCGCTGGTGTTCATCGCAGACCTGCTCAGGACGGGCATAGTCCCTGCCGATCTCCGCGCTGCACTGTACAAGTCTGCAGCGCTCATCCCAGGGGTGACCGTCACCGACGAGCAAGCCACGCTCGATGGAAGAAAAGGCATCGCCATCGGGCGAGTGGAGACAGCTTCCAACCGCCGTCAAGACATCATCATCGACCCCAAGACAGGTCTGTTGATCGGCGAACGTGAAGTGCTGACCGAACCCCGGGGATCTATTCCTGCGGGAACAGCTACGACTTGGACCGCGATCGAAACGACCATTTCGGAGACCGCACCGTAACGCTCCGCCTGTTCCCTCATGGATGATGGCAGCGAGACGAGAGTAACGAGGGAAGAAGACCGGCATCGTGTGTGCCGGTCTTCTTTAACTTTTTCTGATTCGGTGAAACCTTTTGGGCATTGCCGGACACTAAAGGGCATGGGGAACAACAGAGACAGCGAAGAGGGGTTGTGGCACCAGAGTCTTTCGGGCCATGGCGATGCCTTTGGCGCCTTGTACGACCTGCATCGGGACCGGGTCTTCCGCCATGCGTACCGGCTCTGCGGGAACCACCACGACGCTGAAGACATCATGGCTGCCTCCTTTCTTGAGCTCTGGCGGCGGCGAAAGCAGGTCCGGGTCGTGGAAGGATCGATCCTTCCGTGGTTGCTGGTTACGACGACGAACATGTCACGTAACAGCGCCCGGACGGCGTTGCGCTACCAACGCCTCCTGAAAGCCCTTCCCCGCAGCGGCGACCTGACGGACCCAACGTCAGATTCTTACCGCTCTTACCAGGACAACCTTGACCATGACCTTGCCCAGGCTCTTGCGACACTGACGCCCGAGGATCTGCACCTGGTCACGCTGGTCGTTTTCGAGGAGCACACCATCGTTGCCGCCGCCACTGTCCTGCATCTGACCCCTGCTGCAGCGAAATCAAGGATGCACCGAGCCCGCCAGCGGCTCAGAGCAGCCCTCAACGGTGATGCATCAACAAACACGCCCACGGCTCCAACCCCGGTCTTGGAAGGAGAACGGCCATGAAGCAGCTCTACGTCGACGATCACTTCAGTGACGCCCTGCGGGCGGAACTCGTCTCCCAGGTCAAGAAGGAAACGCTGTCTGCGAAGCGGAGGCGCACCAGGGTGTGGCTTGGTACCGGCGCTCTGGCCGGTGCGGGACTGCTTGGCATTGGAGCGGCGGCAGCAGGACTCTTCTTCATCCCTGGAAGCGAGAAAGTGACCCCCTTGGCTTCACCTGTGACCACAACCTACGCCGGCACAGCAACCGTTGAGCTGGGCACTCCGCCCGAGGGAACCACGGGGATTCRAATCGAACTTAGGTGCCTGACCCCTGGCCGGTTTGAGTTTCCCGACGGTGCCTCGAGCAGCTGCTCAGATGTGGATGCCGCAAGCGACCGGGTGGGCTGGAGCGGCTACACCATTGCACTCACTCCCGGCCAGGACAGCATCACGATCAAGGCCGACCCCGAGGCCCGCTGGCAGCTCACCGCCGAGTATGTGAAGCAGGAACGAACACCCCTGGGCATCAATGCGAAGGGCGAAACCTACGGCGTCGAAAGCCAGGAGAACGGAACCCCCGACTTGATCGCTGTGATGGCCACCAACGGGCAATCCGGTTACGCCTACGCCAGCGACCTATACGACGGCCCCATGCCGACCAGCCCTGAAGACGCGGTCAAGAACTTCAACAGCCCTCGCCCTCCGCGCGAGGTCCCCGTCTTCCAAAGCGATGGAGAAACCCAAATCGGCGTCTTCATGGCCTCCGGCTCCGGCGGGGGAATAGCCTCCTACCCAACGCGAAGCGCCCCGCCCGGATGAACCGATTAGTCGCTCGGTCAGCATCCACCTTTGAGGGAGCACAATGAAACCCGTTCGGTTATGGCGATGCCTGATCCTGCCCCTTTTTCTCACCATGCTGCTGACATCGTGCGGCAACGAGTTGGCGGGCGATCCGGTAACTACTGAGCCCACGACGAAGGCCACTGGCTCAATCCCTGGTTCTAGCAGTAGCCCCGTTCCAAGTGGTGGCCCCTTTGCGTGCGTGGACTGGGTACGGTTTGCGACCCCTCAGGACCAATACGACAAAGCCGGCCTGGTGCTCATCGGAAAGTCTGTAAGACGGGCAGGAGGGACCACAATTTATGGTCAGGAGGCCACTACCCACGTTGTGGAAGTCGAGCAGGCACTGAAAGGGGATCCCGGACACGGGAACGTGCGCATCACCTCTACACCCCCGACCTGCACGGCAGGAGGGTCCTACCCTGATGGCGACCCACTGGACACTGCTGAAAGAGTCATCATTTTCGCCACCAAGCAGGGCGACGAATGGTTCACCATAACCCCCGCACAGGGAGTGCTGTCTTTCCCCCAGGGGTCAGAACTTCCCTTTCACTGAATCAGCCCATACGTATTGGACTAGCAATAAATCCCGCGCCACCTCCCTAAGGCCTGAACTCAACGGCCCGGAGCCGCGATTTTCGCACCGGACAGACGAAAATAAGGAGCCTTATCTATCAAAGAATTAGTCCAGAATCTATTCTGTGTTTATGGGTATGTTTAGCGCCCATCAGGCCACCGGCACACCCCGGGAAGCCCATCCCGATCCGGGGGCCGTCTCTATAAGGAGGCGTCGATGTCAACTCCCGATCTGCCGACTCGCGGGCCAGCAAGGCCCGGTCCGTATATTGTGGCCGGAATCCTGCTAGCCATCTCCGTTCTGGTTCCCTTGTTCGTCCCGGCGTACGCAATGGATAAGCCACGGCTCGCCGGTATGCCGTTCTTCTACTGGTACCAAATGCTCTGGGTCCCGATCACCGCGGGCCTGGTCGGGGTCTCCTACTGGCTGGTTACCAAGGAGGACCGCCGCCGCCGTGCGGCCGTCCGGGGCACACGCTCGCAGGAACAAGCCGAGGAGCAGGAACAATGAACGCGCTCGCCGTACCGGTAGAGACCACCGGCGATCGTCCCGTCAACGGTATCGCGCTCGCCATCGTCGTCGCTCTCTTTATTCTCGTGGCGGTTTTGGGTTTCTTCGCTGCACGGTGGCGTGCGGACAGAGAGACCGGTTTGCACAGCCTCGATGAATGGGGGCTGGGTGGCCGTGGTTTTGGAACGTGGGTGACGTGGTTCCTCCTCGGTGGCGACCTCTACACGGCCTACACGTTCGTGGCAGTCCCGGCGGCAATGTGGGCAACGGGAGCAGTGAGCGGCTTCTTCGCGGTGCCGTATACGATCGTGCTTTACCCGATCGTGTTCCTGTTGATGAGCCGGCTGTGGTCGGTCTCGCACCGGCATGGGTTCGTTACCCCGGCGGACTTCGTTGGTGGGCGCTATGGCAGCAGGGCGCTGACCGTTGCCGTCGCCCTTACTGGCATTGTCGCCACGATGCCGTACATCGCGCTGCAATTGGTTGGCATCAAAGCCGTGCTCACGGTGCTAGGCCTCGGCAGCGCCGAGAATGCACTGTTGACAGACTTGCCGCTGATCATCGCTTTCGTAGTCCTGGCCGCCTACACGTACACCTCGGGCCTGCGCGCCCCGGCGCTTATCGCCGTCGTGAAGGATCTTTTGATCTATCTGGCCGTCATCGTCGCGGTGATCTATATGCCGATCAAGTTCGGGGGCTGGGACAACATCTTTGGCGCCGCCCAGACGAAACTCGACGCCGTTAGTCCCGCTACAGGCAAACCGGCTGGCATCTTTATCCCAGGCGCTGCCAGCTACTCGGCGTATTGGACGCTCGCTCTTGGCTCGGCGATGGCGCTGTTCATGTACCCGCACTCGGTGACGGGGGTCCTGGCGACCAAGAGCAGGAACACGATCCGCAAGAATGCGGCAGTGCTTCCGTTGTACTCGCTGATGCTGGGATTCCTTGCCCTCCTGGGCTACGCAGCCATCGCTGCTGGCACCAAGCCCGTTGACCTCAACGGTGCCGTAAATCCGCAACTAGTGGTTCCGCAGTTGTTCTTGGACAACTTCCCCGCATGGTTTGCAGGGATCGCCTTGGCCGCCATCGCGATCGGCGCCCTGGTTCCAGCAGCCATCATGTCGATCGCAGCTGCCAACTTGTTTACCCGCAACATCTACCGCGACCTGATAAAGCCCGACGCCGACCCGCGGCAGGAAGCGAGGGTCTCCAAGATCGCGTCGCTCGTGGTGAAGTTCGGAGCACTGATCTTCGTCATCGCGATGGACCAGTCTGCCGCAATCAACATGCAGCTTCTCGGCGGTATCTGGATCCTGCAGACATTCCCGGCGATCGTGGCAGGACTCTACACCCGCTGGTTCCATCGCTGGGCGCTCTTCGGAGGCTGGGTAGCCGGAATCATCTACGGAACCGTTGCGGCTTACAACGTGGTGAATCCGGTGACGAAGGCCAATTTCGGTGGCTCCATCGCCGCCATCCCCGGCACCAACGTGCAGGTTTACATCGCCGTAGTGGCCTTCGCGATCAACCTGATTGTTGCCGTTATCCTGACACTGCTCTTCCGTGCGATGAAGCTCCCCGACGGAAAGGACATTACGCGAAACTCCGACTACGGAGCGGACGAGAACGACCCCAAAGTCGCCAAGCTCCAGCGCGAATACCCACTCAGCTAAGATTCCGCATAATGAGACGTTTTTGCTCGCATAATGGACGCATCCTTTAGCCTGCACTGTATGGATGACAGTCTGATAACCCAAGTGGACCTTCCGCCCTTTGTAGATGCCGCGTGGCTTACGGCGCACCGAAGCAACGTTGTTACCGCTGATGTTCGGTGGTACCTCGACGGCGCGTCGGGCCGTGCAGCGTACGACGGCGGGCACCTTCCAGGTGCGGTGTTCGTGGACCTGGATTCATGGCTGTCTGGGAGTTCGGGACCACACGGGCTGAACCCGCTTCCCGACTATGAGGTGTTCGCACAGGGAATGTCCTCGTTGGGAATCGGCGACGACACGACCGTCGTCGCCTATGACGACGCCGGAGGAGTCATCGCCGCGCGGCTCGTGTGGATGCTGCGTGCGCTCGGGCACCGGGCGGCGTTGCTCGACGGCGGGATTGCCGCGTGGACGGGACCGCTGGAGACGAAGCCCGTGACGCCGACGCCCGCGACCTTCACGCCGTCTCCGTGGCCGGAGGAGCATCTCGCCCAGCTTGGGGACATCACGGCAGGGGTTGCCGGGATCATCGTCGACGCCCGCAATGCCGACCGCTTCGACGGAAGCCTCCAGCTGCCCACCGACCCCCAAGCCGGACACATCCCCGGGGCTGTGAACGTCCCGTGCCGTGGAAACCTGGCCCCTGATGGACGCCTGCGCCCGATCGCCGAGGTCCGACGAGCGTTTGCGAAGGTTGGGATCGAAGACGCGAGTGCCGTCATCTCTTACTGTGGATCGGGCGTCACGGCCTGCCACAACCTTCTCGCCCTGGAGCATGCAGGACTCGGCCGCGGCCGACTCTACGCAGGCGGTTGGTCAGAGTACGGAGCCGAGCCTCACCGCCGAGCCGAGCTTGGCTGACAACTGACCTACGCCTTCCAGCCTCCGTGGGAATCGCTGGTGGCTTGCGTAGCATTGGGGCTCAACAACTATTGGGGGTAGTAGTGAATTTAAGTCCAGCCTTCGGAATCCTCGGGATCCTTTACGCGGTCTTCGTGATCGCGGTGTCCGTCCTGGCGGTGTACGCCCTGGTCTTGGCCATCATCTTCTTACGGCTGAGGATCGCTGAGTTGAAGAGGGCAGCACGGCCCGAGGACAGCTGACGCCGCTGCGCAATTGCGGGATACGGGTGTTCCGGAGTGCCCGCCCTGATCGACCAATACCATTCGCGCGGGTACGCGCAGCCCTGGCCGTCGTTTCTTCTGTCACAAATCCGAGGGCTGTCCGGTCTTAGTCAGTAACGAGACCGGAGGACTTGCTGCGCCAATGAAATCCAAGATGAGATACCGGCGCGCGCCTCAAGGAATCTTAACTTCAGATATCCCGAGTGAATGGAATGTAGTGATGAAGCCTCAGGAACTGCTCGTGTCGACGTCGGTGCTCGTCATTGGCACGGGAGGTGCCGGACTCCGCGCCGCGATCGAACTGGCCGAGCTGGGTGTGGATGTGCTCGCTGTCGGCAAAAGGCCCAGAAGCGACGCCCACACTTCGCTCGCGGCGGGAGGCATCAACGCCGCTCTCGGCACAATGGATGCGGATGACAGTTGGCAGCAGCATGCCGCAGACACAATCCTGGAGAGCTACGATCTTGCGAACCCTGAGATCGTGGAGATTGTCACCAAAGGTGCCGCGCAGGGAATCAGCGACCTGGAACGTTACGGCATGCCGTTCGCCCGCGAGGAAGACGGGCGGATCAGCCAGCGTTTCTTCGGTGCTCATACGTTCCGCCGGACAGCTTTCAGTGGCGACTACACAGGGCTTGAAATTCAGCGCACGCTTGTGAGTCGCGCCGCGGAGCTCGACATTCCAATATTGGACGATGTTTACATAACGCGCATTCTCGTCACCGAGGGCCAGGTCTTCGGTGCCTATGGCTTCCGGCTCTCGGACGGGACGCGCTATCGGATCCATGCCGACGCCGTGGTGCTCGCTGCCGGAGGGCATACCCGCATCTGGCGACGCACGTCCAGCCGGCGGGACGAGAACACTGGTGATTCCTTCCGCCTGGCAGTGCTCGCAGGCGGCCGCATCCGCGACCCCGAGCTGGTCCAGTTCCATCCATCAGGCATTCTTGAGCCAGAGAATGCTGCAGGAACGCTCATCTCGGAAGCCGCGCGCGGCGAGGGCGGCATCCTCACCAACGCCCTCGGCGAACGATTCATGGCCAAATACGATCCAGAGCGCATGGAGCTCTCCACCCGCGATCGTGTCGCATTGGCTTGTTATACAGAGATTCAAGAGGGGCGCGGCACGGCCAATGGTGGCGTGTGGCTGGACGTTTCACATCTGCCTCGGGAGACGATCATGCGTCGCCTGCCGCGTGTTTATCAGACCATGCTCGAATTGCAGATGCTCGATATCACGACGACGCCAATGGAAATCGCACCAACAGCGCATTACTCCATGGGCGGCGTCTGGGTCCGTCCCGACGATCACAGCACGGATGTCGCGGGTCTCTACGCAATCGGGGAGGCCTCAAGCGGCCTGCATGGCGCCAACCGATTGGGAGGCAACTCGCTGATCGAGCTACTGGTCTTCGGTAGGATCGTCGGCAATGCCGCCGCTGAGTATTCAGACTCCCTAACTGCACACGTGCGGTCAGCGGAAGCGGTGGATGAAGCTCGGAAAGAGATAGATAAGCTGCTCAACGCCAAGGGACGTGAGAACGTCCGCGTACTTCAGCGGGCCATCCGAGACACCATGACCGAGCATGCGGGTGTTGTGCGTAACGAAGAAGGTCTTAAGCAGGGCTTGGCCGAGCTCGACGACATTGAGGCCCGCATCATCGACGTGGGCGTGCATCCCGACATTGCCGGATATCAGGATCTTGCACACGCTTTCGACTTGAAGGCAGCCGCTCTTGCCGCCCGTGCGACGCTCGAAGCTGCCCGTGAACGCCGTGAAACACGAGGCTGTCATAACCGCAGCGACTATCCGGATCTTGATTCAAGCTTGCAGGTGAATCTTGTCTGGTCTCCTGCTCGTGGCATCGAGCACGAAGCCATCGCGCCTGTATCGCACGAGATTGCGAAGCACATGCGTCGACCGGTCATGACCGCTGACAAACTCGTCGAGTGAGTGGGGGGGTAAGAATTGGAATACCAATACGCGGCCAGATTCGCCCGCCGTCGTAGGTCACCCAGGCTCAGGCTTCCACGGCCAGCGTCCAATCCTTCGAGCAGTAACATTGGGCGCATGGATGCCGACACGGGGTCAGCGGCCGAATTGGAAACGGCATCGACTATTTTCGCTGAAGTCCGTCCTCGATTGTTCGGGATCGCCTACAGGATGCTCGGAAGTGTCAGCGAGGCCGAAGACATCGTCCAGGAGACGTGGGTCCGGTGGCAGACGTGCGATCGCAGCCTGGTTCGGCATGCGCCGGCCTTCCTGGCGACTACCGCCACCCGCCTTGCCATCAATGTCGGGCAGTCAGCACGTGTCCGTCGTGAGACGTATGTGGGTCCGTGGCTGCCCGAGCCTGTGGACACAAGCGCGGACCCTGAACTGGGTGCCTTGCGTGGTGAAGCGCTCGAATTTGCGGTGTTGCTGATACTGGAAAAGTTATCGCCCACCGAACGTGCAGCGTACGTGCTGCGGCAGGCATTCGACTACCCGTATGAGCAGATCGCTGAGGTCATCCAACAGACAGAAGGCAATGCCCGCCAGCTCGTTAGCCGGGCACGCAAACGCCTTGCTGAGGAGAAACGTGCTGAGGTGAGCGTGAGCGAGCAGCGGAATCTGCTGGAGGCATTCCTGGCTGCTGCGCGAACCGGCAACCTGGCCGCGCTGGAGGCGCTGTTCGCCGCTGACGTTGTCAGTTACTCCGACGGCGGCGGGAAGGTTCGGGCTTCGAAGTTCCCTGTTGTCGGACGGGAACGGGTCGCGAAGTACTATCAGGCGTTCGCGTCGCGTTTCTGGCTTGGTGTCGATACCCAGGCTTTCATGGCCAACGGCCGGCCCTCCGCACGCCTGGCGCGGGACGGGGTGGTTTTTGCGGTGGTGACCCTCACTGCGTCCGCCGACGGTATTGATCGGCTGTTGTGGACGATGAATCCAGACAAACTCTCCGGCGTGACGAGGGTTGGGGGCTGACTGTCACAGATTGATCCGGTATCCGGTCATAGCTGGTGGACGGAATGGCCCTACATTCCGCTACGCCAACATCGGAGGGAAAGATCATCATGAAGATCGTTGTAATCGGCGGCACTGGCCTGATCGGCAAGCAAGTTGTGGAGATCCTCAGCAGTCAGGGTCATGAGGCGAAAGCGGCGTCCCCCTCCACCGGGGTGGATTCGGTGACCGGCCATGGATTGGATGAGGCGATGGTGGGGGCGGACGTCGTTGTCGACTTGACGAACACGTCGGATTTCGACGAGAAGGTAGTCGTTCCCTTCTTCTCCACTTCATCCCGCAATCTTCTCGCTGCCGGGAAAAGGGCTGGCGTGCGGCATCATGTGGCACTGTCTGTCGTTGGAACCGACCGTATCGACGTCGGCTACTTCGCCGGAAAAACCGCCCAGGAGAAGGCTGTTAGAGATGGCGGAGTGCCGTACACCATTCTGCGGGCAACTCAATTCTTCGAGTTCATCCCGATCATCGCCAATGCAGGAATGCGCGACGGCTCCATTTATGCAACAAATTACCTGATGCAGCCGATGGCTGCTGCCGACGTTGCCCGCATCGTGGCGGAGACGGCCGTCTCGCCAGCGATCGACGGCGTCCTGGAAATGGCGGGTCCTGAGCGCTCAGGAATTAATGAATTCGTAGGCCGGGTTCTCGAGGCCCACAATGATCCCCGCCCAGTGGTTGTTGACACCCAGGCCGGCTACTTCGGCATACCGATCGAAGAGACGAGCATCGTTCCCGTGGGTGAATCCCGGATCGGGGACATCACCCTCAAAGAGTGGCTGAACGTGACGTCCTAGCACGGCCTGTCTTTGCTCAGCCTGTCACAGATTGTGTTGGTACCCGGTCATACCTGGTGGACGGATGTCACTGCATCCCTTCACGCCCACTTATCGGAAGGAAAGATCATGAAGATCGTAGTTATCGGCGGCACTGGCCTGATCGGCTCGAAGCTGGTCAGCAAGTTCCGCGAACATGGACACGAAGCAGTTGCCGCTTCCCCTGACTCAGGCGTGAACACGCTCACGGGCGAGGGCCTCGCGGATGTCTTGCAGGGAGCGGACACCGTAGTCGATGTGTCGAACTCGCCCTCGTTTGAAGATGCGGCTGTGCTCGATTTCTTTACAACCTCCACCCGCAACCAGCTCGCTGCGGAGAAGGAGTCCGGTGTCGGGCACCATGTCGCGCTTTCGGTCGTGGGCACCGAGCGACTGTTGGAGAGCGGCTACTTCCGGGCGAAAATCGCTCAGGAGAAGCTCATCAAGGAATCGGGCGTCCCCTATTCGATTGTTCATGCGACGCAGTTCTTCGAGTTCGTCAAGAGCATCGCCCAGGCCGCGACCGAGGGAAACATTGTTCGTCTGTCGCCCGCCCGGATCCAGCCAATGGCCGCGGAGGACGTGGCCACCGCAGTTGCACGCACTGCCGTCGGAAGTCCACAAAACGCCATCGTTGAGGTCGCCGGTCCCGAGCAGTTCGGTCTCGACGAGCTCATCCGCAAGGGCCTCAGCTTCCGTGGCGACCCCCGCGAGGTTGTCACTGACCCCAGCGCGCGCTACTTCAACGCCATGCTCCAGAATGGCGAGCTGCTTCCCGGCACCGAGGCGACCATTTATGACACCCGCTTTGAGGAGTGGCTGAGCCAGCAGTAGCCGGACCGTGTGCGGGGTGTCCTTTACAGAGGACCGTTGAAAAGGGCGCTCCGCTCCCGGCTTTTCGATTAAAAATGTACTCAAAATGGCCCCTGTGGAGGAGACCCCTTACTCAGTGTCAGCAGTCTATTGACCGAGTATTTGGGCAGGTCTAGCGTTGCGAATGGCAGTGGGACTATCCCCCGCCGTTCCCATTGGAGGTCCATTATGGCCGTTGCAGTAATCATGGATTTCACCGAAGGCACACTTGAGGATTATGACAAAGTGGTGCAGCGACTAGGACTCGCTCCCGGCGGACCCGGGGCCCSGGGCGGGCTCTTCCATTGGGCATCAGGGACCGACAACGGTGCCCGGATCGTGGATGTGTGGCGGACCCGCGAGCAGGCCGATTCCTTCTACCAAGAGAAGCTCGGCCCGGTTACAGCCGAACTCGGAATTGCGCAGCCGGAGATCAGCTATTTCGATGTCCACAATTTCCAGACCGCAGGACCTGAGGCCTGACAGCCCTCGCAGGACGCAGACGACGACGGCGCCCTCCGGCAACCGGAGGGCGCCGTTGTTGTCCGCCCGGAAGGGCAGTGCCTGATCACCCCGGAGCGCGCAGCCAGCACCACTTTGAACATTTGTTCATATTTTCTCTTGAACAGATGTTCAAGATGCACTAATCTCCAAGGTATGACCCAAGCCACATTCTCCGATTCCGCATCCACGCTTTTCATCAACGGCTCGTGGGAGCCGGCCGCGTCCGGTGCGGTCCGCCAAATCCACAACCCGGCCGACGGCGAACTGGTCGCCACGGTGTCCGAGGCTGGCCGCGAAGATGCCGAGCGCGCCATTTCTGCCGCTCGTGCAGCCTTCGACTCCGGCGTCTGGTCCTCTGTCCCGGCGCCCGATCGCGGCGCGTTCCTGCTGAAGGTCGCCGCTGAACTGCGCGAACGCCGGGAGAAGTTCGCCCGGGCCGAATCGCTGGACACCGGCAAGCGGATCATCGAAAGCCGCATCGACATCGACGACATCGCTGCCTGCTTCGAATACTTCGGAAGGCTCGCTGGGCAGTCCGCGGGCCGGGTAGTCGACGCCGGGGACAACGCCGTCGTCAGCAAAGTTGTCTACGAGCCCGTTGGCGTCTGCGGGTTGATTACGCCGTGGAACTACCCACTGCTGCAGGCTGCATGGAAGATCGCTCCCGCCCTGGCCGCTGGCTGCACCTTCGTCCTCAAGCCCGCCGAGCTGACCCCGTCCACGGCAATCCTTGCCATGCAGTTGCTTAAGGACCTTGGCCTGCCGGACGGCGTCGCCAACCTCGTGACGGGCCCGGGCGCCAAAGCGGGCGCCCCCCTTTCGGAGCACCCTGACATTGATCTGGTCTCCTTTACGGGTGGCCTGGAAACCGGCAAGCGCATTGCCGCGGCCGCCGCTGGCACTGTAAAAAAGATAGCCCTGGAGCTCGGCGGCAAGAACCCCAACGTTGTGTTTGCGGACGCTGACTTCGACGCCGCCGTCGACAATGCGCTGAACGGCGCGTTTGTGCACTCAGGCCAGGTCTGCTCCGCTGGGGCGCGGCTGGTGGTGGAGGAATCCATCGCCGAGCGCTTCGTCGACGAGCTGGTCCGCAGGGCACAGGACATCCGCCTCGGCGGCCCGTTCGATGAGTCCGCCGAAACCGGACCGCTGATTTCCGCAGCCCACCGCGAGAAGGTCGATGCCTACGTCCAGCGTGGCGTGGCGGAGGGCGCACGCCTGCGTTGTGGCGGCGCGGCGCCTGAAGGCGAGAAGTACGACGCCGGTTTCTACTACCAGCCGACTATCCTGGACCGCGTCCAACGGGGAATGTCGGTTGTCATCGACGAAGCCTTCGGCCCTGTAGTAACTGTGGAAACCTTCCGCACGGAAGACGAAGCCGTCGCCACTGCGAACGACACCATCTACGGACTGGCGGGCGCCGTCTGGACGCAGGATGCAGGCAAGGCACAGCGGGTAGCAGGCCGGTTGCGGCACGGCACCGTTTGGATCAACGACTACCACCCCTACCTTCCGCAGGCCGAATGGGGCGGCTTCGGCCAGTCCGGCGTCGGCCGCGAGCTCGGTCCCACTGGACTCGCTGAATACCAGGAAGCCAAGCACATCTACCAGAACACCAACCCGCAGGTAACCGGCTGGTTCGCTGAGCGCAGCAAGGAGAAATAGATGCACACCGACAACATCGAGAACCTCAATGACCGAGGGTTCGACTACGTGGTCATCGGCGGCGGCTCTGCCGGGGCCGCTGTAGCGGCCCGTCTGAGCGAGGATCCTTCCGTTACCGTGGCGCTGGTTGAAGCCGGTCCGGATGACCGCGGCCTCCCCGAGATCCTGCAGCTTGACCGTTGGATGGAACTGCTGGAGTCGGGGTATGACTGGGACTACCCGGTGGAACCGCAGGAGAACGGCAACTCCTTCATGCGCCACGCCCGCGCCAAGGTCATGGGTGGCTGCTCGAGCCATAACTCCTGCATCGCTTTCTGGGCTCCTCGCGAAGACCTGGACGAGTGGGAGTCAAAGTACGGCGCCACCGGCTGGAACGCTGCTGCCGCCTGGCCGTTGTACCAACGCCTCGAAACCAACGAGGACGCCGGCTCGGATGCTCCCCACCATGGCGACTCGGGGCCAGTGCACCTGATGAACGTGCCACCGACGGATCCCACCGGCGTCGCGCTCCTTGACGCCTGCGAGCAAGCCGGCATCCCCCGCGCAAAGTTCAACGATGGCAGCACTGTGATCAACGGCGCCAACTTTTTCCAGATCAACCGCCGTTCGGACGGCACGCGTTCCTCCAGCTCGGTCTCCTACATCCACCCCATCATCGATCGTGAAAACTTCACGCTGCTGACTGGCCTGCGTGCCCGCCAGTTGGTGTTCGACGCAGACAAGCGCTGCACCGGTGTGGACGTCGTTGATTCGGCTTTCGGCCGGACCCACCGTCTCACAGCGCAGCGCGAAGTCATCCTGTCCACCGGCGCCATCGACTCCCCCAAGCTCCTCATGCTCTCCGGCATCGGCCCGGCCGAACATCTCGCCGCACACGGCATCGACGTGGTGGTCGATTCCCCCGGCGTCGGCGAGCACCTGCAGGACCACCCGGAAGGCGTGGTGCAGTTCGAGGCCAAGCAGCCGATGGTGCAGACCTCCACCCAGTGGTGGGAGATTGGCATCTTTACTCCCACCGAAGAGGGTTTGGATCGCCCGGACCTGATGATGCATTACGGCTCTGTCCCGTTCGATATGAACACCCTTCGGTACGGCTACCCCACMACGGAGAATGGCTTCAGCCTCACGCCGAACGTCACCCACGCCCGTTCCCGCGGGACCGTCCGCCTGCGCAGCCGGGACTTCCGCGACAAGCCGATGGTTGACCCCCGTTACTTCACGGATCCGGAGGGCCACGACATGCGCGTCATGGTTGCTGGCATCCGCAAGGCCCGGGAAATCGCCGCTCAGCCGGCCATGGCTGAATGGGCCGGCCGGGAGCTCTCCCCTGGGATCGAGGCACAGACGGACGAGGAACTGCAGGATTACATCCGCAAAACGCACAACACGGTCTACCACCCGGTCGGCACCGTCCGCATGGGACCAGTAGAGGACGACATGTCACCACTGGATCCCGATCTGCGGGTCAAGGGCGTCACCGGCCTGCGCGTTGCCGACGCCTCCGTCATGCCGGAACACGTCACCGTGAACCCGAACATCACCGTCATGATGATTGGTGAGCGGTGCGCAGACCTCATCAAGGCAAGCCGGACGGATGAAACCACGACGGCGGAGGCGGACTTCAGCTTGGCCCCCGCCTGAGCAGGTGATTGGCGCAGAAACACCGGTGGATGGCGCACCCAGCGCCCCACCGGCGTTTCAGCGCACACGTTTCCATCCCCACGTTTCCCGCCCCACGTTTCCGGCCCGCGAGCGCAAAGCCGGAGAAGGACGCCCGCATTATTCTTGAACATTTGTTCATGCACAAGTCTTGAACGCCTGTTCAATCTGAACTAACCTCTTCTTATGACCCACGCCACACCCATTCGGTTGCGGCTTGGCGGGCGTGGCCTGGGCCTTCGACCACATAGAAGGCCCAGCCAGCCCCGTTACAACAATGGGGAACAGCCGGAGGCACACAGTGGTGCCCGGCCTTTTGATTTCGACTGCGACCAATGGCGGCCGCAGGTCATCACCATTCGGTGCACGTCTGAGTTAGGAGTTCGAATGTCAGAACCCAGCAAATTAGGACCTAGCAAGAGCGATGCCAGTGGCATGGACGAGTTTGGCTACGCCCAAACCCTTGACCGCAGCATCGGCAAGTTCGCCAGCTTCGCCGCCGGCGTCAGTTACATCTCTATCCTCACCGGCGTTTTTCAACTCTTTTACTTCGGCTTTTCCACGGCCGGTCCCGCCTATGCGTGGTCATGGCCAATCGTCTTCGTCGGCCAGCTAATGGTCGCTCTGTGCTTTGCGGAACTTGCTGGCCGCTACCCAGTGGCTGGATCGGTCTACAACTGGGCTAAACGACTCTCCACCGGAACGTGGGCCTGGCTGGCAGGCTGGTTACTCCTCATTTCCTCGATCATGGCTCTGGGTTCCGTTGCCTTGGCCCTTCAAATCACCTTGCCGCAGATCTGGAGTGGCTTCCAACTGGTGGGCGATGGAACAGGCCCATACGACTTCGCCGTCAACGGCGTCATCCTTGCCAGCATCATGATCGGTATTTCCACGCTCATCAATGCATTCGGCGTGAAGCTCATGACCATGATCAACAGCGTTGGCGTATTTGTGGAACTGGTTGCGGCCGTCCTGCTGATCGCGGCGCTGATCTGGCATTCCGTGCGGGGACCGGAAGTCCTCCTGGACACGGCCGGTTTCGGCGAAGGACATCCTCTGGGCTTCTTCGGGGTGTTCATGATTGCTGCCATGGCCTCCGGCTACGTCATGTACGGGTTCGATACCGCCAGTTCCCTGGGCGAGGAAACCAAGGACCCCAAGCGCACTGCTCCCAAGGCCATTCTGCGTGCCGTTACGGCGTCCTTCCTCTTGGGAGGACTGCTCCTCCTGGGCGGCATCCTGGCCGCACCCAATCTTTCAGATCCCAAGCTTGGAGCTGCCGATGGCGGGCTCCAGTACATCGTGCTTTCGGTGCTGGGCGGCCCCTTCGGCAAGGCCTTCCTGGTTTGCATCGTGGTGGCCGTCGTGGTCTGTACACTGGCCGTACATGCAGCAGCTATCCGCATGATGTTCGCCATGGCCAGAGACAACAACCTTCCCTTCAGCCGCCAGCTCAGCAAAGTGCATCCCACCCGCAAGACCCCGACAGTGGCTGCCATCGTTATCGGCGTAGTGGCAGTGATTCCGCTGATCGTCAACATCTCCCAGCCGGCCATCTTCACCATTCTTTCCAGCATCAGCATCGTCCTGATCTACCTCTCCTACCTGCTGGTCACCGTGCCGATGCTGCGGCGCCGGTTCCTCAAGAAGTGGCCGCTGAAGGACGATGGGTCAGAACCGGGATTCAGTCTCGGCAAGTGGGGACTGCCCGTGAACATCATGGCAGTGCTCTGGGGCGGCGCGATGACGCTGAACCTGATCTGGCCACGGCCGGAGATCTACAACTCAGTGCCGCCCTTCGAGTGGTACCTGCAGTGGGGCGGCGTCATGTTCGTTGCTGCCGTAGTCATCGGCGGAACGCTCCTCTACCGCCTCCGTATCAGGCACCGGACAGGGGTCCTGGCCGAGCACGCCGCTGCGGCCCCCTCCCCGGAGCCAGCCTCCCCGAAACCAGCGGCCCTGGACGCGGAGCCAGCGTCCTCGGAGCCCGTCCACGTCCTAACCCAAAGTTCATAGCCGTCACTTCAGAGTCACACCAACGAGAGCATCTCTTCGCCAGCGTTCCATCGGCGAAGAGATGCTCTCGTTTTCGGCTTAAACGAACGCTGACTTTCCCGTTACCGCCCTGGCCACGATCATGGAGTTGATCTCGTAGCTGCCTTCGTAGGTGTACAGGATCTCGGCGTCGCCGAAGAGCTTGCCCATCTCGTAATCCGTGGTAATGCCGTTTCCGCCCATCAGCGATCGGCCCATAGCCACGGACGAGCGCGCCAAGCGCGTTGTGGTTGCTTTGCACATCGCGGCCTGCACCATTTCCAGCTTCCCGGCCTGCTGGATGCGTGCCAGTTCCACCATCAGGGACAGCGAGGCATTGGCATTGCCCAGGATGTCCGCAAGTTGCTGCTGGATGAGCTGGAACCTGGCCAATTCCTTGCCAAACTGCTTGCGTTCCAGCGCGTAGGAGCGGGCAATATCGAAGGCCGCCAATTGGATGCCCGCAGCCTGCCAACCAACCCAGGCCCGCGAATCCCGCAACAGGTCATTGGCCCGCGAGAACGCTGTGGCGCCGGGCAGCAGGTTATCCGCAGGAATCCGGACGTCGTCCAGCGTGATGTCCGCATTCTGCATGATGCGGAGGCCGATCTTGTTGGTGATCTTTGTGGCCGAGTAGCCTGCCCGGTCCGACTCCACAATGAACCCCTTGATCTGACGATCGGACACGTCGCGCGCCCACACCAAGGCGAAGTCAGCAATCGTGCCTGCCCCAATCCAGCGCTTGGCGCCATTGATGACCCATTCGTCGCCGTCGCGTCGCGCCGTCGTCGAGAGTCCTCCGGCGATGTCCGAACCGTGATCCGGTTCCGTGAGCGCGAAGGCGCCCAACTGGGTGAAGGCCTCCAGCCCTGGAAGCCATTTCCGCTTCTGTTCGGGAGAGCCGAGTTCGTGGATCATGCCGACAATCAGCTCGTTGTGGATGCCCACGAGTGCGGAAAGCGATACGTCTGCCCGGGCAATCTCGGTGTACATGAGGCCCTTGAACAGCTTGGAGGAGCCATCGGTCTGCAGCCCGCCGAGCCCATATTTGGCCATCTCGGCCAGGAGCCCGAACGGGAACTCTTCGCGGTTCCAGTATTCGATGCTGGCTGCGCGGATCCGCGATTGCAGGAACTCCCGCACTTCCGCATACCGTGCACGCTCCCCCGCGGGAAGCAAGTCCACCACATGCATCAGGTCCGCCTCCGGATAAGGAGGGAGGACTTTCTGTGTCGGTTCGCCGCTGGTAACGGTGCCGGCAGCTGCTTTTTCGTCGAGCATTTGACCCCTTCGTCATGTCCAACGCAGGCTCTTCCAAACCCTTGGATGTCCTAGTATATTGCAAGGTGATGTGGACCACTAGGCGGGATGCTCCGGCGACGGCGCCGAGGCACGATCCCCCAGCGAAAGGCGGACTATGACAGTCACAGAAGACTTCCGTGCGGCGCGGGACCGGCTGCTGGAACTGCGCGAGGACTACAAGCAGGCGCACAGCGAATTCGAATGGCCACATTTTGATGAGTTCAACTTCGCCCTGGATTGGTTCGACCAGATCGCTGCCGATCCGGAACGGGGAAACAAGCCCGCACTGGTCATCGTTGAGCAGGACGGCAGTTCCACCCGGCGCACGTTTGCGGACCTTTCACAGCGTTCCTCCCAACTTGCCAACTGGCTGCGCAACGAGGGCGTCAAGCGCGGGGAACACATGATCATCATGCTCGGCAACCAGGTGGAGCTCTGGGAGCTCATGCTGGCTGGCATCAAACTGGGCATCGTCATGATCCCTACCACCACCCTTATGGGTGCCCGGGATCTGCAGGACCGCGTGGAACGCGGCGGTGCCAACTGGGTGGCCGTGGGTAGCGCCAACATCGGGAAGTTCACCGCTGTGGAGGGCGATTACACGCTCATCGAGATCGGCGGTGAACGCACCAACGCGGAAGCCAAACAGTATGGAGATTCCTTCTCCGCACCGCAGGAGTTCACGCCTGACGCCCCCACCAAGGCCGACGAGACTATGCTGCTCTACTTCACCTCCGGCACTACTTCGCGGGCCAAACTCGTGGAGCACACCCACACCTCCTACCCCGTGGGCCATCTGTCCACGATGTACTGGATCGGCCTTGAACCCGGCGACGTGCATCTGAACGTCGCCTCCCCCGGCTGGGCCAAGCACGCCTGGTCCAACGTCTTCACACCCTGGATCGCCGAGGCCTGCGTCTTCATCTACAACTACGAACGCTTCAATGCGGCCGCCCTCATGGAGCAAATGGGCCGCGAAGGAGTCACGAGTTTCTGCGCACCGCCCACCGTCTGGCGCATGCTCATCCAGGCGGACCTCACGCAGTTGACCTCGCCGCCGCAGAAAGTGGTGTCCGCCGGCGAACCGCTGAACGCCGAGGTCATCGGCCAGGTGGAGGAAGCGTGGGGCGTGACCATCCGCGACGGTTTCGGCCAGACCGAATCCACCGTCCAGATCGCAAACACCCCCGCGCAGCCGGTGAAGATCGGTTCCATGGGCAGGCCGCTGCCTGGTTACGACGTCGTACTGGTCGATCCCCTCACCGGGAAGGAATCCGACGACGGCGAACTCTGCCTGCGCTTGGACCCCCGTCCCGTGGGGCTCATGAAAAGCTACTTCGGCGACGAAGCGAAAACAGCAGAAGCCTTCCGTGACGGTTACTACCACACCGGAGACATGGCCAGCCGGGACGCCGAAGGGGTCATCACCTATGTGGGCCGGGACGACGACGTCTTCAAATCCTCCGACTACCGGTTGTCGCCTTTCGAACTCGAAAGCGTACTCATCGAACACCCCGCAGTGGCGGAGGCCGCCGTCGTGCCTTCACCGGATCCCGTGAAACTGTCGGTGCCGAAAGCGTTTGTAGTGCTCGCCGCCGGCTACGAACCCGGACCCGCTGTTGCGGAGGACATCCTGCGGTACTGCCGCGAGCATCTGGCGCCCTTCAAACGGATCCGGCGACTCGAATTCGGCGAACTGCCAAAGACCATTTCGGGCAAGATCAGGCGTGTGGAACTACGCGGCACAGAAGTGGCCCGCCACGGTAGCGGACCCCTGCCGGCGGGTCTCGGCCTGGAGTACACCGAGGAAGAGTTCCCGAATCTGAAAGACTAGCCACCCGAGCAACGAAGGAGGCCCATGGGCACCCCACTCCCCCGCGACCCCATCGCCGACGCCCAACGCAACTGGGAACGGCATGGTTGGGGCGATGTTGCCGCGCCCATGGCTGCCATTACCGCGATCATGCGCACCCAGCAGATCCTGCTTGCGCGCATCGAAACCGTCCTCAAACCGTTCGGACTGACCTTCGCACGCTACGAACTCCTCGCGCTGCTGAGTTTCGCCCGCAGCGGCGCACTCCCCATGAACAAGGCGAGTGCGCTCCTGCAGGTACACCCCACCTCGGTGACCAACGCCGTCGACCGTTTGGAAAAGGCCGGCCTGGTGGCCCGTTCCCCGCACCCAACCGACGGGCGGACCACCCTGATCGAACTCACCGCCGAAGGCCGCACCTTGGCGAAGAAGTCGACGGCGGCCCTCAACTCTGAAGTTTTCGGCAACTCGGGCTTCGGGGCCGACGACGTCGATCACCTCATCCGCGTCCTGGGCACCTTCCGCAGGGATGCTGGAGACTTCACGGAGGAGTGACTCACGGCGCTCGCGAGCGTATCCTAAAGTTCCATTGCCGCAGTTGGGGGTGGAGCCATGGCCAAGGACCCGGGACAACGCCGAAGAGGACAGCGCCGCAGCGCACTTCTGCGCGCTTTCCTCTTGGCTGTGCTGGGGTCCACCGCATGGATGATGTGGCTGGCCGGGCCTTCCTCAGCAGCGACGGACATTGGGCCGGTCATTCCGCCGCTGCCGGGCGGTACCACGGCGGTCACGCAGACTTCCGACACGTTGCTGGCGCCGTCCCTTAAGTCCGTGACCGGCACGTTGGACTCAGTGGTTTCCACTCTGGACCCGCTCCCGGTGGTTCCCGAAGTTCCCGCACTACCTGCTGCTCCGGCGGTTCCCGCGCTACCTGCTGCTCCAGCGATCCCAAGTGTTCCCGCCATTCCCGTACTCCCGTCGGTGGCCGTCCCCGAAGTCCCGGTGGTCGGCCAGCTTCCCGAGGTACAGGGGCTACTTCCAGTGGAGGACGTCCCGGGGGTCCTGCCCGAAGTACCTGACATACTTCCAGTGCCCGCGCTGCCTGGCTTACCCGACGTGCCGGAGTTGCCCGGGCTGCCCGGCCCGGTTCCAAACCCGCTGCCAAACCCCCTGCCGGGTTCGGTGCCAAACCAGCTACCAACCCCGCTCGACGTCGCCCCGCCTGCGGTGCCGACCCTCCAGGACGCCACTACCTCGCCCGCAGGCGCTCCCACGCTGCCCCTCGCCGTCGTACTCCAATCCACGCAAGCCGGGGCACCTTTGCTCGGAGGCATCAGCCTGCCCCTGCCCTTTTCAATGCATGATCCGGTGGGCATTCCGCCCGCGGCAATGCCCAGTCCCGTGAATCCCGTTCCGGACCCGCCGCTTCATCCAGCCTTGACGCCAAGCGCTGCGGGCTCATCAGGAGCCCGGGGCTCAAGCGCCTCGGCCCCCGGAGCATCCGACATTCCGGACGTCCTCTCACCGTTGCCCCCGCCTCGAGCTGGACCTGTCATGGACCCGCAACGAAGCGCAGCACCACAACCTTCGTACGATCCAGGGTCCCGACCTGACTGATGCGGTGGCTCCTGCTTTGGCAGGCACCACCACCTGCGACAACCGCCGCAGGCATATTCATCAGTCAGGAGGCACTCATGCTTCGCAAGATCCAGATTCCCGTCCGCAACCACGCAAGGGTATCCGCCAGCCGGGATATCGGCTTTTGGCCCGACTTCGTCGGCAACTGGCCGGACCCGATGCACGCGGAAAGGAGCCGGACAATCTGCTGAATGGGCCACATAGCCCAAGAAAATAACGACGCCGGCCGGATAGTCAGTCTGACTGCCCGGCCGGCGTCGTGCTGTCCGAAGCCACAGCAAGCGGCTCATCCTCAGCCTGCTCCGGGCATGGCTCAGGAAACTCCCCAAGCTGTGTCCAGTGCCAGCCTTGCAAGCAGTCATCGTTATTGCAGAACCGAGCCGTCATCGCGTCCCCCACCTCGTTGCCTGGCTATCCCTTCTTTAAGAGGGGGCAACTAGCGGGTCGTGACGGAGAAAGCCTTAGTGAATACCGGAGGTAAACGCGAAAATGAGGGCTGAGCCCAAGGACAGCAGGCCGATGCCATAGCCAACAACCAGGGCACCAATCGCGAAGGGACGTCCGCGTTCTCCACGTTGCTGGATCTGGTTGAGGGCCACGTGACCCGCGCCCACAACGAAGATTGCGATGACGGCCATCCCCGCGAAGAACAGACCAACGAGGGCCAGCACTGCCATCGCTGCTGCCACGATGGCCTGGCGGTTGATCGGTTGGACGGATGCTTCAGTGTGGCCGGTTTGAACGATCTCCGTTGACATGTTCTCTCCCCATTTGTCGGTGCCAACGAGTCTATCCTCGCGCATCCCAAAACTTCGTTGCGGGGCCTGCTTTGCGCGCTATGAGTCGCGTTTAGGGCGCAAAGCGGGCCTCACAACGAAAGCAGGTGAAACTAGCGGTGCTTGAACTCGGGCTGCCGCTTCTCACTGAACGCGGCCATGCCTTCCTTCTGGTCCTCAGTGGCGAAAAGCGAGTGGAACACGCGCCGTTCGAAAAGCACGCCCTGTGCCAGACCCATTTCAAACGCGGCGTTGACGGCTTCCTTGGCCACCATGGCTGCGGGCTTGGATTTGGAAGCGATGATCTCGGCGGCTTTCACTGCCTCGTCTATCACTTCAGCTGCGGGAACAATCCGGGAGACAAGCCCGGAGCGTTCAGCTTCCTCGGCATCCATGAAACGGCCCGTAAGGACCATGTCCATCGCCTTCGCCTTACCCACCGCACGTGTGAGCCGCTGGGAGCCGCCCATTCCCGGAATGACACCCAGGTTGATTTCCGGTTGGCCGAATTTGGCGTTGTCCCCGGCAATGATGAAGTCCGCCATCATCGCCAATTCGCAGCCCCCGCCGAGGGCAAAGCCGGAGACCGCGGCAATGACGGGGATGCGGAGCCTGGTCAGGTCCTCCCAGCGACGGAACCAGTCCGCCGCATACATTTCCATGTAGCTCTTGGAGGACATCTCCTTGATGTCGGCGCCTGCCGCGAACGCCTTGGCGGATCCTGTGATGACCACTGCGCCGATGTCAGGATCGGTGTCCATCGCTGTCACGGCGTCCACAAGTTCGTTCATGAGTGCAGTGTTCAACGCATTCAACGCCTGCGGCCGGTTCAGGGTCACCAAACCCACGCGGCCCCGGCGTTCCACCAGGATGTTCCCGTACTGCTCCGTCATGCTCTCCCTCTCACCCAACGTCATGTACAGAACTCTCACACAGACTTATCGCGAATGTCCGTGATGATGCCCGAGAAGTCACGTCCAGCGCCTTCCCCGGCTGCAAAAGCATCGTAGATCCGGGATGCCAACGGCCCCATTTCTGCAGCAACTCCAGTGCTTTCCAACGCGTTTACGGCCAGCCGAAGATCCTTGGCCATCAGCGCCCCGGCAAAGCCGGGCTGGTAGTCGCGGTTGGCCGGGCTGGTGGGCACGGGCCCGGGAACAGGGCAGTTGGTGGTCAGGGCCCAGCACTGACCGGAAGCGTTGGAAGCGACGTCGAACAATGCCTGGTGCGTGAGTCCAAGTTTCTCGCCGAGCACGAAGGCTTCTGCGACAGCAATCATGGACACGCCCAGGATCATGTTGTTGCAGACCTTGGCTGCTTGCCCGGCACCGTGATCGCCGCAGTGCACGATCCTCTTGCCCATGAGTTCCAGGATGGGTTTGACGGTCTCAAAGTCCTCCGGCAAAGCGCCCACCATAAAAGTCAGGGTGCCGGCCTCGGCACCCACAACGCCACCGGAAACCGGCGCATCCACGGAACGGTGTCCCGCTTCCAAGGCAATGACGGCGGCCTGCCGGGCCTCGTCGACATTGATCGTGGAGCAATCCAGGAACAACGTGTTCGGCGCGGCAACCGACAACAGCCCGGGCCCGTCAACACCGCGGTACGCCTCCAGCACGTGCTTGCCGCTGGGCAACATGGTCAACACCACGGCCGCGCCGTCCACGGCTTCCTGCGCCGTGGACGCCATGGGAATCCCGTGGTCCTTGGCTGCCTCAACGGCGGCCGGCACGGGGTCATAGCCGATCACGTCGTGCCCGGCTTTGATCAGGTTGGCCGCCATGGGTCCGCCCATATGGCCGAGTCCGAGGAAAGCGATGAGTCCCGTCGCCGGGGCTTGGATATCTGGCACGGCTGCGTTCTCTGTCATGTCGTCTCCTTCAACTGGCTAACAAACTGGCTGGGCAACTTCCTGGACAATCTGGCTGGGCAAGCGGAGTGTCACGTAGCGTCAGCACCCAAGGCGGCGAGCCCCAACTCCCGCTCACCGAGCGATGCAAAGTAGCCCTCGACGTCGGGCTCGCGCACCTCAGCAAGCGTGGCGGGCTTCCATTGCGGGTTCCGGTCCTTATCCACTACCTGTGCGCGGATCCCCTCCCGAAAATCGGGCCCCGCCAGGCAGCGCAATCCCACCCGGTACTCCTGGTCCAGCGCTTCCTCCAGCGACATCCCTCGCACGCGCCGCAAGGATGCCAAAGTGACCTTCACGGAAGTGGGCGACTTCGTCTCAATGGTGTCGGCCGCGGAAGCTGCGTCGGGCGCAGAATCCCCCAGCGAGCGCAAACTTCGTACGATCTCCTCCGCGTCGTCATGCGCATAGGCCGCGTTGATCCACTCCTGCTGTGCTGCCAAAACCGAGTCCGGCGCTGCTTGGGCAAAGCGCCCGACGGCGTCCTCCGCCGTCGAGCTTTCCAACGCTTCCGCCAGTGCGGGCAGGCTTTCGGACGGCACAAAGTGATCCGCCAGGCCGAGGAACAGGGCATCTGTCCCCGTGAGGTGGGCGCCGGTCAGGGCCGCATGGGTTCCCGTCTCCCCGGGTGAGCGGGACAGCAAAAGGGTGCCGCCGACGTCGGGCACGAACCCAATGGTGGTCTCAGGCATGCCGGTGCGCGTCCGCTCAGTAACGATGCGCACCGAGCCGTGCGCCGAAACCCCAACGCCGCCGCCCAGCACCAACCCGTCCATGAAGGCGACATAGGGCTTGGGGTAACGGGCAATGAGCGAGTTCAGCCGGTACTCGTCGGCCCAGAACTCCGCCGTTTCCGTTCCGCCCTGCAACATGTCCTTATAGATGGCCACGATGTCCCCGCCGGCGCACAGCCCACGGTCGCCCGCGCCGCGCACCAGGACGGTTGCCACGGCGTCGTCGTCAGCCCAGGCAGTCAACTGCTGGAGCATGGCTTTCACCATTCCCGCGCTGAGGGCGTTGACTGCCTGGGGCCGGTTGAGCGTCACGATGCCAAGGTGGCCGCGGCGCTGGAAAAGAACGTCTTCTGTGTCCAAAGCCCCCATCAGCTGCCTGCCGGCATGATGAAGCTGGCGCCCTGTCGAATGCCGGAGGGCCACCGCGACGTCACGGTCTTGGTCTTGGTGTAGAAGCGGAAGGCATCGGCGCCGTGCTGGTTGAGGTCGCCGAAGCCCGAGGCTTTCCAGCCGCCAAACGTGTAATACGCGATCGGCACCGGAATGGGGACATTGATGCCCACCATGCCCACTTCCACGCGGCTGGCGAAGTCGCGGGCGGAGTCGCCGTCGCGGGTGAAAATTGCGACGCCGTTGCCAAACTCGTGCTCGCTGCAGAGCCTAAGCGCTTCGTCATAGTCAGCCGCGCGCAGCACGCTGAGGACCGGGCCGAAGATCTCTTCCTTGTAGATCTTCATGTCCTTCGTGACGTTGTCGAAGAGTGTAGGGCCAACCCAGAAGCCGCCGTCGTAGCCTTCCACGGTGAGCCCGCGGCCGTCGGTGACAAGGGTTGCGCCTTCGTCAACGCCGGACTGGATGTAGCCTTCGATCCGTTCCTTGGCGGAAGCAGCAACCACGGGACCAAAGTCAGCGTCCTTGTCCAGGCTGTGCCCAACCTTCAGGTCCTTGACGCGCTCGGTCAGCTTGGCCACCAAGGCATCTGCTGTTTCCTGGCCCACCGGGACTGCAACGGAGATCGCCATGCAACGTTCGCCTGCGGAACCGTAGCCGGCACCAATCAGGGCGTCGGCAGCCATGTCCAGATCGGCGTCGGGCATGATCACCATGTGGTTCTTCGCCCCGCCGAAGCACTGGGCCCGCTTGCCGTGCGCTGCCGCCGTGGCGTAAATGTACTGGGCGATCGGCGTGGAGCCAACGAAGCCGATGGCCTTGACGCGCGGATCCTCAAGCAGTGCGTCAACGGCTTCCTTGTCACCGTTGATCACGTTGAAGACGCCGTTGGGAACGCCGGCTTCGCTGTACAACTCGGCGAGCCGCAGCGGAACAGAGGGATCCCGTTCGGAGGGCTTGAGGATGAAGGCGTTGCCGGCTGCGAGCGCTGGCCCAGACTTCCAGAGCGGGATCATGGCCGGGAAGTTGAACGGCGTAATGCCCGCAACCACGCCCAGCGGTTGGCGCAGGGAGTGCACGTCAATGCCCTGCCCCGCGTTGTCCGAGAACTCACCCTTGAGCAGGTGCGGCGCCCCTGCGGAGAATTCGACTACCTCGATGCCACGCTGGATGTCTCCCTTGGCATCGGCAAACGTTTTGCCGTGTTCGGAGGAGAGGAGCTTGGCGAGCTCGTCCATGTTCTCGTTGACCAGGTCCACGAACTTGAGCAGGATGCGTCCCCTGCGCTGTGGGTTCATGGCCGCCCATTCGAGCTGGCCCTTTTCGGCATTTGCGATCGCGTTGCGGACCTCGTCCGCGCTGGCCAGAGGAAGCCGTGCCTGCACTTCGCCCGTGCAGGGATCGTAGACATCGCTGAACCGACCGGACGTGCCGTCGATCCTTTGGCCGTCTACGTAGTGTGAAAGCTCGCGCACCATGGTGGAATGCTCCTTTGCATCGTGAATGACTGCCGTGCGGCTGGTTCCAGTAATCGGCAGGAACGCCTCAGCGACTGTGAGCCAAGTCATCTCTGAACCGAATATACTCGGACTTCCTACTAATTTCCATAGGAGGTTTTTCCGGCCCTATTCGACAGCGGGCACTAGCTAGTGCACCTCTTTGAGTCCCTTGTAGGCCTCCAGGGCATCCTGCCGGGTGGTCTTAAGATCCCCGATTTCCTCCGGGTAATCCGGCGTGCCGAACTCCGGGATCCAGCGCGCTATGTACTTGCCGTGGGGATCGAATTTGATGCGTTGGGCCTGGGGATTGAAGATCCTGAAAAACGGCGAAGCGTCTGCCCCTGAGCCCGCCACCCATTGCCAGTTGGCAGGGTTTGAGGCCGGGTCAGCATCCACAAGGGTGTCCCAGAACCACTGTTCGCCGAGTTGCCAATGGATGCCCAGGTTCTTCACCAGGAAGCTCGCCGCGACCATCCTCACCCGGTTGTGCATCCACCCCGTCTGCCAGAGTTGCCGCTGCCCGGCGTCCACCAAGGGGAATCCGGTGGAGCCCCGCTGCCAGGCGCGGAGCTCCCCGGCTGCAGACTCATGACCATCGCTATCCGGCCACGCCCAGGGGAAGCGGTCAAACTCCTTGCGCAGGTTCGCTGTGGCGAGATCCGCGTTGTGGAAGTACTGGTGCCAACAGAATTCGCGCCAGCCGAGTTCGGAAGCGAAAATACTTGTGCTTGCCGATCTGCTGGTAGCCAGCGCCTGCCAAACCTCAAACGGGCTGAGCTCACCCCACCGCAAATAAGGCGAGAGGCAACTGCTGCCATCGATATCCGGGCGATTTCGGCCTTCGTCGTAATTGGTGAGTCCATCCGTCACGAACTGCTTGAGCCGTTGGTGTCCGGCAGTCGATCCTGGCGTCCACGCCTCCCGCAACCCTGCGGACCAGTCCGGCGTGGTGGGCAGCAGGTGCCATGACTCCAGCGAATCGTACGCCGGGAGTTGGCCAGCGTAGCCTCGCCCTTCGTCCGGCACAGCCAACGGGTCCCGGAAGTCCCGGGCTGAAACAGTCCGCCAGAACGGGGTGAAAACCTTGTACTGGCCGCCCGTCTTGGTGGTGACTTCCCACGGCTCATGCAGCAGGGACGCCTGAAAACTCTCCACATGAATACCGGCATCACGAGCGCACGCCTTGATCCCGGCGTCGACCGTCCGCTCCGCCGGACCGTACCGGCGGTTCCAGAACAGCGCGCCCGCGTCGATCGCCGTCGTGATTTCCTGAACGACCGGGGCGGCCGGTCCCCGACGAAGCAGAAGCGGCACTCCAAGCGCTGCGAGCTCGTCCCGCAGCGCCGTCAACGAGTGGTGCAGCCACCAGCGTGCGGCAGCACCGTGGGCGCGGATGCCGGGCGATTCTTCGTCCAGAATATATAGCGCAACCGCCGCGCCATCATCGACGGCGGCACACAGGGCAGGGTTGTCCGTGACCCTCAGGTCGTCACGGAACCAGACGATGGCCGGCTTCACTATTACCCTCTTCCGGGCTCGTGTATGGCTGATGCCCCTAGGAACGCATCCTAAGGGCATCAGCTGTGCTCAAATTCGGGAACTCAAAGGGGGTTACCTCAAGGAAGGAACCGAGTCCTCACTCAACTGGGTTAACACGGGTACCCTGTTGTCGGTTTCAGTCCAGGCAGGGACACTGTTCATCACGTAGTCCCTGGCTGCGGCGCCCACCATGTTCAGGCCGGGGTAGACGCGCTGGCCATGATCTTTCCTGGCGCGCAATCCTTCAAGTTCAAGGGCGGTCCTGAAAGCGGAATCAGGAATGGGCACTTTGCGTCCGAGGACGCACCAACTGATGTAAAGGCCGTAGAGGGTGTCAAAATCCAGCCCCTCCTCGGTGTCATCATCAAACACCACACAGTCACTCAGAAAACTACTGATTTGGGTGTCGGTCATTGCGGGGCCTCCGGTGGCGGAAGTTAAAAACGGGCCGCCGGGCTGCATCAGCGAATGTCCTGTTCCCCCACTATAGTCCTCTTGAGCTTCGCCTGTACTGGAAAGTAGGTGAACTCTGGATTGCATCGGCGTTGCGTCCCTGCTAAACGAACCTTCATGCCTCTGGTGCCCACTGCCGCATCGGCGTAGCTTCGGATACGTCTACACATACGGCCGAGCCGACTCCCAGACAAGCCGAGCAAAACCGCTTGTGCGGGCCATCGTTCCGCCCTGATTGGAGGCACAGACGTGGCTGGATGGAACGCCGATACTGCCGCCGGGCCCCTTGGCTCCGGCACGGTCACGCTGGTGGAAGGCTCATCATTCTGCATTTCCGCTGCCAACGGAGACATCCATCCCGAGCTACCGCAGGGGGTATTCCATTTGGATACCCGGATCCTGTCCAAATGGGAATTGACGGTCAACGGACAACCACTCGAGCCACTGGCCGCGGAGACCAAGGAACCTTACCGGGCGCTCTTTGCCTGCCGGGTGCCCCGTTCGGATGGATATGCGGACAGTCCGCTGCTGGTGGAGCGCCTGCGCGAGGTCGGAGCCGGAATCCTGGAGAAGATCACAGTCCGGAACTACTCCACCAAGGCAGCTGATTGCCGGATCCTGCTGACGGTCGAGTCTGACTTCGCGGACCTCTTTGAAGTGAAGGAGGCCAGGATCACCCGTCATTGGACCGAAACCCGGCTTCCTGAGGGCAATTCCCTGGAAATCCGTGGCCGGTGGGAGGGTTTCCGAAAAAGCGTCGTCATCCAGGCCGAAGGTGCGGGTGCAGGAGCAAAGGCTTTGGGCTTCAGGACCACGATTCCACCTTTCGGGGAATGGAGCACTCGCGTCACTGTTTTGCCAACCGCCGACGGCGTCGTGGCACCCTTCGTCCATCCAGCACGCGGGGAAATGTCGCCCAGCGACCGGCGTCGGCAAGATTGGGTGGATAAGATCCCCGTCCTGCATATTGGCAATCGATCCATTGAGCGGACCCTGCGGCGCAGCTACGAGGACCTCGGTGCCCTCAGGATCCAGGATCCGGACCATCCGGACAGGGTGGTTGTGGCCGCCGGCGCCCCATGGTTCATGACGTTGTTCGGCCGCGACTCCCTCTGGGCATCCGAGATGGCGTTGGCCGTTGACCCCTCCCTCGCTTTGGGGACGCTCCGAACGTTGGCCGACCGCCAGGGAACAGTGGTGGATCCGGTCAGCGAGGAAGAACCGGGCAAGATCCTGCATGAGGTGAGGCTCGATGTCTCCAGCGGCCTCGCTCTCGGCGGAAAGTCCACTTACTACGGCAGCGTTGATGCCACCCCGCTCTTCGTGGTTGTCCTGGGATCGGTCAGCCGCTGGGGTTTCGGCAAGGAAACCATTGCGGCCCTGCTTCCCAATGCGGACCGCGCCCTTGAGTGGATCCGCGATTACGGCGACCGGGACGGCGATGGCTTTGTGGAGTACGGTCGCCCCAATGAGCACGGGCTCATCAACCAAGGATGGAAGGACTCCTGGGACGGCATCAACTTTGCCGATGGCACCCTTGCCGAACCGCCCTTGGCGCTGTGCGAAGTCCAGGCGTACGTGCACGGCGCCTATACGTCCCGGGCCTGGATAGCGTACGACGCCGGCGACCTCACCTTGGCCGCGGAGCTTCAGGAACGCGCGGATCGCCTCAAACAAAAGTTCAACGAAGAGTTTTGGCTTCCGGACAAGGGCTATTACGCCGTCGCGTTGGACCGCGACAAGCGGCCTGTGGACGCATGTGCTTCCAACATGGGCCACACCATGTGGTTTGGCTTAATGGATGAGGACAAGGCCCCCTCTGTGGTGGAGCACCTGATGTCCCCGGAAATGTTCAGTGGATGGGGAATCCGGACGTTGGCCAGCAACATGGGCGCCTACAACCCGGCCAGCTACCACAACGGTTCAGTCTGGCCGCACGACAATGCGTTGATTGTCCAAGGGCTGCTGCGGTACGGCTTTGTGGAAGAAGCACAACGGATTGCCACAGCCCTACTGGAAGCCGCCGAGTATTCAGGTGGCCGGCTCCCGGAACTCTTCTGCGGCTTCGACCGGAAACAGTTCAGCGAGCCCGTTCCCTATCCAACCGCCTGCTCACCCCAAGCATGGGCCGCTACAACGCCCATTCAACTGGTCATGGGCCTCATGCGCTACGACACGCACATTTCGTTGGGCGGCGTCTGGCTCGACCCCGTTTTGCCGCCGTCCTTCGGAGACCTGCACATCGGCAACGCCCCCATGGGAAGCGGCCGCATCACCATCGACATCAGCGGTTCCAAACCCTCGGTCCAAGGCCTGCCGGAGGGGTTGACGTTCCACCATGCCCAGCGGCCCTGGCTCACTGAGCTATTGGAACAGGCGCACCTTCCGAGCCCGGAAAAGTAGGCCTCAAATAAGGGAGTCCCAAAAAAGCGAGCGGCCCGGAAAGTACCTTTGAAAGGGTACTCTCCGGGCCGCGGCATCCAGCGGGTTGAGTGAGGTAGTAACAGGCCTTACTGGATAGCGGCTTTAAGTTCCTTTGCAGCCAGTTCCGGATCAAGGGCGCTGTAGATGGCGCTGCCGGCCACGGCTACGTCGGCACCGGCCAACTGCACGGCCTGGATGGTGGACAGGTTGACACCGCCTGCAACCGAGAACGGTACACGGGCTTCTTCACCGGCGTTAAGGAGACCGCGGAGGTCGAAGCCAGGCTGGGCTTGCTCGTCCAGGCCGGCGTGGAATTCGATGAACTTGGCCCCGAGAGCGCGGGCTTCCTTTGCACGGGTGACCTTGTCAGCGACGCCGATCAGGTCAACCACGATGCCCTTGTTGTGCTCCTGGGCTGCCTTGACGGCCCCTGCAATGGTGGAGTCGTCTGCAGTTCCGAGCACTGAGACGAGGTCGGCGCCGGCCTTGAAGGCGATGTCGGCTTCAAGTTCTCCCGCGTCCATCGTCTTCATGTCGGCGAAGACGATCTTGGTGGGGTGTGCTTCCTTGATCGCGGTCACTGCGGAGAGGCCCGCTGCCTTGATCAGCGGCGTGCCCAGCTCGATGATGTCAACGTGCTCGGCTACTTTGCCGGCCAGTTCCAGGGCTGCCTCGGTGGTGAGGAGGTCCAGTGCGACTTGAAGTTTCATAGTGTTCTTACTTTCTTTGTGGGTTGTTGGTGAGTTGGAGTCGGCCCCAAGCAGCTAGCTCAACTGCGCAGCTAAGTCAGCGGGGCCTATTCGAGGTTTGCGTGACGCAGCCAGAGCTGTTCAGCGGGTTCGTCGGCGGCGTCCCAGAGGGTCTGGAAAACCGACTCCGTGGCGAGGAACAGCGCCTGCTCAAAGAGGCTGCCGGAGTACTGGCGCGAAATGTTGGAACCGTGGTCCGTCTTTTGGGCGGCCGGGATAATCACCAAGGCGTCGGCCAGCCCCGCCAGGGGCGAGGAGGCGTTGGTGGTGATGGCAGCAACCTGTGCACCGGCCTCAAGTGCGGTTTGGGCAGCTTTGACCACACCCGACGTCGTACCCGAACCGGACGCGACCACCAGCAAGTCTCCGGAACTGATGGCCGGCGTGGTGGTGTCACCTGCGACGTGGACCGTCAGGCCAAGGTGCATCAGCCTCATGGCAGCCATCCTGAGGACCAGGCCGCTGCGCCCGGCTCCGGCGAGGAACACTCGGCCGGCCCCACTGATCCTGTGTGCAAGATGGGCCAACTGAGCGTAGTCAATGCCCGAGGTAGTGTCAGCGACTTCGCCGAGGATCAGGGATACATTGCCGGCTACGTCCGCGCTCGTGGCAGTTGCTGTTTCTGCGGTGACGTTCACATTCACTCCTTCGTGGATAGGTGCTCAAGCCTTTCGGGCCTATGGACAAGTCTTCCGGCTAGTTCGGGTAGGGGGAACGCCGAAAACGAGCAGTTCATACCACCCTTTTGGGTAGTTAACGTGGCTCATATTCCTTTAGGCTGCTTCCATGACCCAGCTGACCGATAGCAAACGCCGCTCGGATACCGGGGCCCTTCCGTGGCAGCTTCTGGACGCCGTCGCGGCAATAGCGCAGGCACCCCTGATGCGTATTGCAGAGAGCCTGCGTGGTGCGCTGGCCCCGTTCATCAAGTCCAGTGCCTTGGTGATTTTCACCGAGGACTGCACGGGCCGGCCGCAAAAGAAGGCGGGCGAGGAAAGCATTGTCAGCAGGGTTTCCATTCCGGAACTGGACCGTGTACGTGCCGCGATTCCAGACGAGGAACCGTGGCGGGGCAAGGCTGTTGTCGGGGGGACGGAGCGGGATGTACTGGCCTTGGGCTACGCACCGAGTAACGCCCTCCTGGTCCTCACGGATCCTGCAGAAGGCTTGGCAGAAGATGCGGAGCGTGTCCTCTCCTACCTTTGGCGGCTCACAGCGGGCCGTATCCAGGAGAAGGTCTCAGACGCGCCGCCGTCGTACCTTCTGGAGTCCCGCGCCGCATCAGCGGAGCGGATCCGCGTAACTGCCGAGCTGGTGGATCAGCACTCCACCACCTTGGAAACTGTCCTCGCGGCCTTGAGATCCAACTCCATGGACGACCACGCAGCCCGCACGGCCGTGACCGACATGACCGTCAAGGCGCTGATCAGCCTGCGAACCTTGAACGACCGCACCAGCGATCTTGTGGAGGAACCGGTCAGCACGGCATTCGAAAGGCTTCGCGAGGACCTCCGGCCACTGATGCACTTCAGCAACATCGATATCCAGTTCATCGAACCGCCTGCGAACGGCAGGGCATTGCCGGGCGAAGTAGCCCACGCCGCCCGCGCCGTGGTTCGAGGCCTGGTCCTGGCCATCGCCGAGCAACCTGACGTGCATCGTGTCCGCGCACAGTGGGACTGCGATGGCGAGAACCTGCTCATCAATGTCCGTGACGACGGCAGGGGCGAGCTATCCCCCGAGGCTCCCAACATCGAACGCTTGCGCCAACGCGTGCAAGCCGTCAACGGCAGGATGAGCCTGGACGTCATGCAGGGCTGGGGAGCCGACATCTCCGTTGTGCTGCCGCTGGATCCGCCATCAGCGCCAGCAGGGGATGTCGCGGCGTGGGGCCTTGCGGCAAGGGAATTGGAAGTCCTTCAATTACTGGCGGCCGGCCAACGCAACCGGGCCATCGCAGCTGAACTCAACGTCAGCGAGAATACTGTGAAATTTCATATCCGGAATCTCTTCCGGAAGCTCGACGTCCGGTCCCGCACTGAGGCCATCGCTTTGGCACACAGTGCGGGACTCCGGTAGTCGAGGCGCTTTGTCCTGCTTTAAAGGACTAGTCCTGCTTTAGAAGCGCCAGCGTCTCGCGCTCCGCTCCGGTCGTGGTGTTGTCCCCATGCCCGGTGCGCACCACAGTGTGGGCCGGCAGGGTGAGGAGACGTTCCCGGATGGATGCCAGGATGGTGGGGTAATCGCTGTAGGACCGCCCGGTTGCTCCCGGACCACCGTTGAACAGGGTGTCTCCGGTGAAGACCGTCTCCTGCTCTTCAAGCAGGAAGCAGGTGGACCCCGGTGAGTGGCCCGGCGTGTGGATAGCCCGCAATTCAACTCCCGCAACGGTGAAAACGTCGCCGTCGCTGAGGTACTTGTCCGGCGTGGTGTCCGGATAGACCTGCTCCCACAACACCAGGTCCTCGGGATGCAGGTAGATGGGCGCTTGAACGGCGTCAGCAACTTCCCGTACGGCCCCAATGTGATCGTTGTGGGCGTGGGTCAGCAGGATGGCCAGGACTTTGCGGCCCTGTACCTGCTCGATGATGGCCTGGGCATCGTGCGGGGCATCGATGATGACGCATTCCTGCTCGTCGCCCACGATCCAGACGTTGTTGTCCACGTCCCAGGTGCCGCCGTCGAGCGAGAACGTTCCGGAGGTGACCCGGTTCTGTACGGTGACGGCCATCAGAGCGCCACCGCCGGCTCGATTTCCACTACGGAGCGAAGGACTTTGCCCTCCTGCATCCGGGCGAAGGCTTCCTCCACCTGGTCGATCGTGATGCGTTCTGTCACGAAGGCGTCCAGGTTCAGGTTGCCTTGCTTGTAGTGCTCCACCAGCATCGGGAAGTCGCGGGAAGGCAGGCAGTCGCCGTACCAGGAGGACTTCAAGGATCCGCCGCGGCCGAAGACATCGAGCAGCGGCAGCTCGAGTGTGGCGGTGGGCGAAGGAACACCAACCAGGACAACGCGGCCTGCGAGATCGCGGGCATAGAAAGCCTGCTTGTACGTTTCGGGACGTCCGACGGCGTCAATCACCAGGTCTGCGCCGTTGCCTCCCGTCAGGGCCCGGATAGCTTCTACCGGGTCCTCGAGGCTGGAGTTCACTCCGTGGGTGGCTCCCAGGGACTTGGCCATGTCCACCTTGTTTGCATCGATATCCACGGCAATGATGGTGGTGGCACCGGCCAGCTTGGCACCGGCAATCGCCGCAATGCCGACGCCGCCGCACCCGATGACGGCCACGGACTCGCCGCGCTTGACCTCACCGGTATTGATAGCTGCCCCGATGCCCGCCATCACGCCGCATCCCAGCAAACCTACTGCGGCGGGATCCACCGAGTCATCTACCTTGGTGCATTGACCCGCAGCCACGAGGGTCTTCTCAGCGAAGGCACCGATTCCCAGTGCCGGCGAAAGCTCAGTGCCATCTTCCAGCGTCATCTTCTGGGTGGCGTTGTGGGTGTTGAAGCAGTACTGCGGCTGGCCCTTGGCGCAGGCACGGCATTGACCGCACACCGCACGCCAGTTCAGGATCACTCTGTCGCCGGGGGCGACTTCCGTGACATCCGGGCCCACCGCGCTTACCACGCCTGTGGCCTCGTGGCCGAGAAGGAACGGGAAATCGTCCGAGATGCCACCCTGCTGGTAGTGCAGATCGGTGTGGCACACCCCGCAGGTGAGGATATCCACCAACGCCTCACCCGGCCCTGGATCCGGCACGAGGATGGTTTCCAAAGTGACCGGAGCGTTCTTTTCCTTGGCGATGACAGCTTTTACTTTGTGAACCACGATCGGTTCCCTTCTCAGTCGCAAAACGGAACGGTGGGCGTCCTACGAAACTTACCAGCCGCGCTCGGCGAGGCGGTGGGGCTGCGGGATTTCGTCGACGTTGATGCCGACCATCGCTTCGCCCAGGCCGCGGGAGACCTTCGCTATGACATCGGGATCATCGTAATAGGCGGTGGCCTTCACGACGGCGGCAGCGCGCTCGGCGGGGTTGCCGGACTTGAAGATGCCCGAACCGACGAACACGCCATCGGCGCCGAGCTGCATCATCATCGCAGCATCTGCCGGGGTGGCGATGCCACCGGCGGTGAACAGCACAACGGGGAGCTTGCCCGTGGCGGCGATTTCTTTGACCAGCTCGTACGGGGCCTGCAGTTCCTTGGCCGCGACATACAGCTCGTCTTCGGGGAGGGCGGCGAGTTTGGCGATTTCGGAACGGATCTTGCGCATGTGGCCTGTGGCGTTGGAAACATCGCCGGTGCCGGCTTCGCCCTTGGAACGGATCATCGCCGCGCCTTCGTTGATGCGGCGCAGGGCTTCACCGAGGTTGGTGGCGCCGCAGACGAAGGGAACGGTGAAGTTCCACTTGTCGATGTGGTTCACGTAGTCGGCCGGGGTCAGGACCTCGGACTCGTCGATGTAGTCCACGCCGAGGGACTGCAGGACCTGGGCTTCGACGAAGTGGCCGATGCGGGCCTTGGCCATGACCCTTGGCCATGAC